>JAJYDI010000148.1 GCA_021777635.1 Pseudomonadota bacterium | reverse complement strand
TGGGCCTGGCCGACACAGGCTTTCCAGGCCGTTGAGCCGGAGGCGAACGCCGCATCGCTGCTCGGCAACCCTGCGCGAAAGCAGTACGATAGCAAAGTAAATTTCAGAAAGATAGCAAAGCAAATTTCGCGCCAATACCAGAGCAAATTCATGAACTCCGCATCAGGCCGCGCGAAGGGGAATCCCGCACTCGCAGATGCGTTGAGGACCCTCAAGCGGCTCCAGGGAAAACACAACGGCGTTGTCGAGTCTGCGGACATCAAGAGCGAGGAGCAGCGCACCTTGTTGGTCGACACGGGGTTCTTGAGGCCCGTCATGAAGGGTTGGTACATCTGCGGACGCCCGAGCGACCAACAGGGGGATACCACGGCTTGGTACGCGTCCTTTTGGGCCTTCATGTCAGGCTATCTCGGCAAGCGCTTCGGCAAGCGTTACTGCCTGAACCCTGAAGCGTCGCTGATGCTCCACACCGGAAACACCACCGTACCAAGGCAGGTGACGTGCGTCACGATGGAGAGCGGCACCTCAAAGGTCGACTTGCCCTTCGACACCTCGCTGCTCGTGTACCCGGACAAAAAACGAGTTCCCCGTGCACGCGTGGAAGTCCGAGGTCTGCAAGTCTGGCCGGTTGCCGAGGCCCTGTGCTTTGTTGGCCCGTCGTTCTTCATCAACAATCCGCGCGAGGCCGAGATCGCACTGGCCACCATTCGCAACGCGTCAGAATTGCTCCCCACGCTGCTTGCTGGCGACAAGATGGTTACGGCAGCCGGTCGGTTGGTCGCCGCATTCGAGTTTGTCAAACGCCCCGACGAGGCCGAGCGCATTCAGAAGGCCTTCGCGCAGTTCAAGGTCAGCCTCAAGGCGGTGAATCCCTTCAAGCTGGCCGAGCCGACAATTTTGCCCAGCAAGGAGCGCTCGCCCCATGTTTTGCGGCTGCGCTCCATGTGGGCAGGATGGCGCCAGGACATCCTCGATGTCTTCCCGCCTGCGCCTGGTCTTGAGAACCAAGCGAGCGGCTATCTGGCCCAGGTGGATGAGCGCTACGGCGCTGACGCCTACAACTCGTTGTCGATCGAAGGCTATCGTGTTACAGACGAACTCATTGCGCGTGTCGCGCATGGGGATTGGAACCCGGACGGTGATCCGGAGCATGACAAAACCAGGGATGCACTGGCAGCTCGGGGGTACTACCAAGCCTTTCGCGCGGTCAGGCAAAGCATCAGCAAGGTGCTGGCGAAGGAGAACGCCGGCCTCGTTGTCAAGCGTGACCACCACGACTGGTTTGCCGAGTTGTTCGGCCCATCCGTAACGGCAGGCATCGTCGAAGCCAGTCAGCTCGCTGGGTATCGGCGCGGCCCGATATTCATCCGCAACTCGATGCACACGCCCCTACCCGGTGACGCCATTCTCGACGCACTCGAGGCGCTGTGGGAGATGCTCGAAGCGGAACCCGAGGCTTGCGTGCGCGCGGTCCTCGGCCACCACCTTTTTGTATTCATCCATCCGTACTACGACGGCAATGGCCGCATCGGTCGCTTTCTGATGAATGCGTTGCTGGCATCTGGCGGCTACCCGTGGACGGTGATTCGGATGAGTCGGCGCAATGCCTACATGGACGCTCTGGAGGTCGCGAGCGTCAAGGGTCAGATCAAGCCATTGGCCGAATTCATTGCGCAGGAGATGCGGGAATGGTCTCCGGAGCGCGAGCGACCACACGGCAAGGCATGACGGCGCGGGGCAAAAAAAGGCCCGGCAGAGCCGGGCCCGTTGCGCGGTGTCGCGTCAGCGGCGGCTGCCGCCACCGCCGAAAATGCTCAGCAGCGACAGCAGGTTGACGAACACGTTGTAGAGGTCGAGGTAGATCGCCAGCGTTGCCGAGATGTAGTTGGTCTCGCCACCGTCGAGGACCCGGCGCACGTCGATCATCATGAACGCCGAGAAAATGCCGATCGCGACCACCGAGAACATGATCACCAGCGCCGGCAGCTGCAGCCAGATGTTCGCGACCCCGACGATCATCAGCATCACGGCTCCGATGAACAGGAACTTGGTCAGTCCGCTGAGGTCGCGCTTGACCACCGTGGCCAGCGACGCCATCGCGCCGAAGATCACCGCAGTGCCGCCGAACGCAAGCGCGATCAGCTGTACGCCGTTGGCCTGGCCCAGCACGATGCTGAGCAGCTGCGACATCATCAGGCCCATGAAGAAGGTGAAGCCCAGCAGCAGCGCGACACCGATTCCCGAGTTGCTGTTGCGCTGCACCGCGTACATCAGGCCGAACGCGCCGCCGAAGAACAGCAGCATGCCCATACCCTGGTTCACCATCATCCACTGCGCAAGACCGGTCTGCAGACCGGCCCACGCGCCGAGCACGGTCGGCACCAGCGAAATGGCCAGCAGCATGTACGTGTTGCGCAGCACGGTGTTGCGCGCCACGGCACTGCCGGCATAGCGCCGGCCATACACCGTCGGCTGCGGGTTGAAGCGGTCGTCCATCAGTCTCTCCTGCACACATTGAATGAAAGCATTCCGGCCGCACGCATGCGCGCGCCTGACGCCTTTGCCCTCAAGTGTAGGCGCTTTGCCGCATTTCAAGCTGAAACGAGGCTGAACGGCGCCCGCGCTTGCACGCCGCGGGTGCTGCGGTCAACGCCCGAGCCGGAAATCGACCGGCACCGTGACCCACGCGGCGACCGCGCGTCCGGATTCGCGCGCGGCGACGAACGTCCAGCCGCGAACCGCCCGCAACGCGGCGTCGTCGAGATCGGAGTAGCCGCTCGAGGTCTGCAGCCGGACGTCGCGCACGCGGCCGTCGGTGCCGACTTCGACGCGCAGCAGCACCCGTCCCTGTTCGCCGAAGCGCCGCGCTGCGCGCGGGTAGCGAGGCCTCGGCGTGTCCAGGTACGCCGCTGCGTGCCGCGGCCCCGGCGCGCGCGCCGCAGTGGCTGCGCTCGAGGGCGGCGCAGGCGGGGCCGCCGCGCTTGCAGGCGGCGTCATCGACGGAGCGCCGCGGCCGGCAGTGGCGGCCGGACGCGAATCGACCCGCGTCGCCGGCCGCTAGAAGCGGTCGCTGGCCAGGTCGATGAGTGTCTGGCCGGACACCGGGCAGCCGTGATGCCCGACAGAGCGCAACGCACCGCGCTCGGGCTGGAAGACGTAGCGC
>JAJYDI010000147.1 GCA_021777635.1 Pseudomonadota bacterium | reverse complement strand
CGAGTTCACCATGCTCGAGCTGTACCAGGCCTACGCCGGCTATATCGAAATCATGGATCTGACCGAGGGCCTGGTCCGCGAGACCGCGCACGGCGTGCTGGGGACCAGCGGACTGCGCTGGGACGGTGCGGCGATCGATGTCGGCCCGGCCTTCCGCCGCTGGCGCATGGAGGACGCGGTGCTCGAGCACAATCCGGAGATCAAGCGCGAGGCGCTGCGCGATCGCGAGGCGATGGCCGCGCACGCGCGCCGCCTGCAGGTGCCGGTGAAGCCAGGTTACGGCTGGGGCAAGCTGCTGCTGGCGATCTTCGAAAAGACCGTCGAGCACACGCTGATCCAGCCCACCTTCATCACCGACCATCCGGTCGAGGTCTCGCCGCTGGCGCGCGCGAGCGACACCGATCCGGGCATCACCGACCGCTTCGAGCTGTTCATTGGCGGCAAGGAGATCGCCAATGGGTTTTCCGAGTTGAACGATCCCGAAGACCAGGCGGCGCGCTTCCAGGCGCAGGTGGATGCCAAGGACGCCGGCGACGACGAGGCCATGCACTTCGACGCCGACTACATCCGAGCGCTGGAAGTCGGCCTGCCGCCCACCGGCGGACTGGGTGTCGGCATCGACCGGCTGGTGATGCTGCTGACCGATTCGCCGTCGATCCGCGATGTGCTGCTTTTCCCTTACATGCGGCCTGAGACGTGAGTTGAACCTCGCCCGAACCATCCCTCGCGGCTGGCACCGGCCCGGACGTTCCTGTCCGGCCGCTCGGTGCTGCGCGCGATGCGCTTCAATGCATCGCGCAGACGCAGCGCCTCACCCCGATGTGCGGCCGGAAAGCCGGGGTCCGGAGAAGAGCGGAGTAGCGTGAATCAGACAGGATCGGAACCCGGATTTGCGCGGTGCGTGACATGCCCCGTCTGCGAGCAAGCAGGGTCGTCATGCAGGCACGGTCATCAAGCGGGCAGTCAGGCAGGGCTTTCAAGCAAGAAAGGCCATCCGGCAAGAAGGCAGTGTCATCAGGCAAGCATTGTCATGCTGAGACCGAAGGCCGAAGCATCTTTCAGACGAAAGAGGGCGGGTGGCATCAAAACGGAGCGCGTGCAATCCATCGGGGCGCGCATGCAGATGTTTCGCTGCGCTCAGCATGACAAGGCAAAGGTGACTTGGCATGACGGGGCGAGGGCCTGAGTAGCAGGGCGGGCAGCTTCAGCATGAGGGGCTGCAGTGTTGCCTGGGGCAAGACCCCCGTTCCAACGTTTCCCGAGTCCCGAACATCGAACACCGGAGCCTCACCATGTGGTACGCCATCAGCGGCATCGACAACGACCACTCGCTTGAAGCGCGCAAGGCCGCGCGGCCGGCGCATCTGGCGCGCTTGAACGCGCTGCGCGACGCAGGCCGTCTGCTGCTGGCGGGCCCGTTTCCCGCCATCGATGCCGAGGACCCGGGCCCGGCCGGCTTCAGCGGCAGTCTGATCGTGGCTGAGTTCGATGACCTCGAGGCCGCGAAAGCATGGGCCGCTGCCGATCCCTATGTCGCGGCGGGCGTCTAT
The DNA here is from genome assembly GCA_021777635.1 of Pseudomonadota bacterium. Next base: position 1,619 of record JAJYDI010000147.1, on the reverse strand, counting down.
CGCGGCGTCGACGTGCGCCCGTTCCGGAAGGTGCTGCCATGACCGCGGCGCGCGTCGCGGCGATCCGGGCGCGGTTGACGGCGGCGCTGGCCCCCAGCGCGCTCGAGATCGTCGACGAGAGCCACGCGCATGCAGGCCATGCCGGCGCGCGCGACGGCCGCGGCCACTTCCGGGTCGCGATCACCAGCGCGGCGTTTGCCGGGCTCGGTGCGGTGCAGCGTCACCGGCGTGTCTACGCCGCCCTGGGCGAGTTGATGCAGAGCGAGATCCATGCTCTGGCCATCACGGCGTTGACTCCCGATGAGCAAGTCAATTCAGATGGTTGAAGAATATTTCGAATCCAGATTCGATGCTTCGGTCGCGCCACCGCGCGGTCGCAGCGCGCATTGCGCCGCCCGGGTGCGTTTGGCACAGTGGCGCGCTTGCGCTGCCGCGGGGACGGCGGTGCATCACCTCTCGCCATCACTGCGATCCACATGCGCCTGACCACCGTCAAACTGGCCGGATTCAAGTCGTTCGTCGACCCGACCTCGCTGCACCTTGCGACCAACATGACCGGCATCGTCGGTCCCAACGGCTGCGGCAAGTCCAACATCATCGACGCGGTGCGCTGGGTGATGGGCGAGAGCGCGGCCAGCCGCCTGCGCGGAGACAATCTCAGCGACGTGATCTTCTCCGGCTCGTCGGGGCGCAAGCCGGTCGGCCAGGCCAGCGTCGAGCTGATCTTCGACAACAGCGACGGCACCATCGCCGGCGAGTACGCCAGCTACAGCGAGATCTCGGTCAAGCGCGTTGCCAGCCGCGACGGCCAGTCGGTCTACTGGCTCAACGGCACACGCTGCCGTCGGCGCGACATCACGGACCTGTTCCTCGGCACCGGCCTTGGCCCGCGCAGCTACTCGATCATCGAGCAGGGCATCATCTCCGACATCGTCGAGTCGCATCCCGAGCAGTTGCGCGCGCACCTCGAGGAGGCGGCCGGCATCTCCAAGTACAAGGAGCGCCGCAAGGAGACCGAGAGCCGCATCAAGGCCACGCGCGAGAATCTCGACCGCGTGCGCGACGTGCGCGACGAGGTCGACAAGCAACTCGATCACCTCAATCGCCAGGCGCGTGCCGCCGAACGCTGGCAGGCGCTGAAGACCGAGCAGACCCGGCGCGAGGCCGAACTGCGCGCGCTGGACTATCGCGCGCTGGCCACCGACCTCGAGGCGCGTTCCGGCGAGTTGCGTGCGGCGGAGCTGGCCGTCGAGCGCGAACTGGCCGCGCAGCGCGCGATCGAAGCGCAACTGGAACAGGCGCGCGAGCGCCAGCTGGCGGCCGGCGAGCACCACAACGCGGTGCAGGGCGAGGTCTACAAGGTCGGCGCCGAGATCGCCCGCGTCGAACAGGCGCTGCGACACCACCGCGAGCTGGTCGAGCGCCTGCAGCGGGTACGCCAGGAAACCGAAACCGCGCTGGCCGAGGTGGCCGTCCATCTTGACGGCGACCGAGCCCAGGGCGCCACGCTGCGCGCGGCGTTGGCCGAGGGCGAGCCGCGCCTGGCGACCCTGCATGCCGCCGCCGAGGCTGCCGGCGCGGCGTTGCAGGCCGCCGAGGCGGCGTTGGCGATCTGGCAG
>JAJYDI010000029.1 GCA_021777635.1 Pseudomonadota bacterium | reverse complement strand
GCGCGGGCCAACTCGGCCACCTGCCTCGCGGTGCCTGCGACATCGGCGGTATCGGTGTTGGTCATCGACTGCACCACCACCGGAGCGCCGCCACCGACACGAACGCCGGCGACAGCAACGGCCACACTGGCGCGACGCGGCAACGGCGCGGACGGCTGCGAATCGACCATGTTCAACCGGCCGCAGCGCTGGCCAGCGGTTTGGCCTTGGCCGGCTGCATGGGACTTAGTGTGATGCGCCAATAGGCGGCGCTGGTCTCGACGATCGCGGTCGGCAACAGCAGCTGCACCGGCGCCTGCGGATGCCAGTCACCCGGATCGGCAGGGCAACTGAGCTCGACCGCGCTGGCCCCCCGATCAAACAAGCTGGGCACCAGCAGCGACTCGCCATCGTCCAGACGCAGCAAGATCGCTCGCAAAGGCGGCCGCAGCTGGCCCTGTGCGTCTGGCGTGCGCACCGCCACCGCCAGCGCATGCCGCGCCAGCAGCTCGACGCCTGCGTCCAGTCGCCCCTCGTCATCCACGCGCAGCCAGCGGATCAGGCCGACCATCCAGTCCTGAACTTCATCGCGCTCCGCCGGCAGGGCCAGCCCGACCAGTTCGCCAACTCTCAGTCGCACCGCCGCACCGGGTTCCCATAGCAGCCTGTAGCCACCGAGGCTCTGGTCGAGCACGCGCGCACCGAGGACCGCGGCACGCAGCGACTCGCCACCACTGGCCCAGGCTGCGGCATTTTCGCTGCTGCTCAGCGTGATGCCGGCGCCGCGCACCCGCGCGAGGAAGGCCTGGAAGTCCTGACTGCCCGCCAGCAGGTAGTGCAGTCCGTGCAGGCCGATGACCGTATCCAGCACGTGATGGGCGCCGATCCGCGCGTGGCCGCGCGCGGCGGCACCGATCCAGGCGACGCGTAAGCGCTCGACAAACGCTCGCGGCACCTCGATCGCGCCACGATCGGTGCGCAAGCCGAGTTTGTCTGCGCCGGGTGGCAGCAGCGCCGCATTTTGCTCGAGCAGATGCATCACTGGCGAGACGTCCAGTGCCAGCAGATCACCCTGCGCCTGCTCGCGCTCTTCGGGCACATAGCCCGGACCGCTGTCGGCATCGGCGCGCATCGCGAAACCCGAAGTGCCCCCTCGGGTGAGCTCGCAATGCGGCGCAAGCGCCTGGGTCAACGCATAGGCATCGCCCATCTCGCGCAGGGTCAGCCGATAGGGGTTGCACAGGGCCAGCAGCAGCGTGTGCAAATAGGCGCCGCGAACATCACGCTCGCCCTCGTGACCGCTTCCGCTGACTGCCTTGGCGGCCAATCCGGCATCCAGCGCGAAGGCGTAAAGCGCATGCAGCCGGCTCCAGACACCGACCGGCGGCGTGCGATACAGACGGTAACTCCACAGCAAGGCCAGGCCCATGTGCTGCTGCGCACGCAGCAGAGCCAGGGTGACGATCTTGCCGCGCAGCATCGGCACCCTGCCCGTCGGTGCGCAAAGCTCATGGACCGCCACCGCGTAGCCCTCGCCGAGACGCTGATGCACTTCGCGCGCCATGTCGGCCATGCGCGCCTTGATCGGCGGCAGCGGGAAGCTCTCGGCCAGCAACGATCGCTCGAAGGCGCTGCTCAACAGCTCTGCGGGCAACCGCAGCAATTCGAGCGCCTCCAGCCGATCGCCGCCAGACCACGCGTTGGCGCGCATCTCACCCAGCAGCCGCGACAACTCGCGGGCTGCCAGCTCGGGGCTGGCCAGTGGCAGTTGCGCGACACACTGCTGCATCTCGCGCGGGCGGGCGGGAGCGCCGGGGACGGCCGCGCTGCGCGCGGGAAGTCCTTCGATCAGGCGGGCATAAGCCGATTGCATGGCGTTCCTCGTGCCGCTGCGGCACCGCCGACCATGGCGGCAATATCAGTGTAAGCCAAGCGGGGCGCCGATGCGGCGGTCGAGGTCGACTCGATACGCCGCGGGCGCAACGAAGGACGCACGGAACCGGGGTCCCGCTCGCGCACGACCGCACGACGCGTGGGCACGCGCCCCGCGCCAGGCAGCCGCCGGCGTTGCCACCGCCAGGGTCACGGACCCCGCGGCGCTCGTGCCAGAGCGCCGCGCAAAAGCCGCGCCAGCAGGCGCTCGCGCGGTCCGCGTGGCGTCGCAAGCCGGAGGCGCGCCAGCGCAGCCTCGGCATCGACTGCGCGTCCCGTTGCTAGCAACGCTCCAGCGAGCGCCGGCCAGCCGCGCAAACCTCGCGCTACCTGCCCTTGCAGCCAGCCTAGCGCAGGCAGCAGCCTCTGCTCGGCAGCATTGAAATCGCTTCCTAAGGGGAACGCCGGAAAAAGTCCCGCCCGACGATCTGCCGCCAGCGCGGCACCCAGGCGCTGCGGGGTATTGGTGCGCCAGCCATCGGGAACGCGGAAGTCGCGCGGAAGCTTGCCGGCGCGCTGCGCGTCGACGACCAGCCCATCGATGAAACGGGCGTCGCAGATCGCCAGCATCGCCCGCGCGCACTCGCTGTCGCTGCGTCCGCGTAGGTCGGCGACACCGTATTCGGTGATAACCACGTCGCGCAGGTGACGCGGAATCGTAGTGTGCCCGTAGGACCAGCGAATGTTGCTGTCGCTCCGGCCATGTGCGCTGCGGGTCGCACGCAGCATCAGGATCGAGCGCGCATCCGGCAGGGTGTGCGCCATTGCGACAAAGTTGTACTGGCCGCCGACGCCGCTGACCACGCGCTCGTCCGCCAGCGCGTCAGACACCACCGCCCCCAGCGGCGTCATCATCATGCAGATATTGAAAAAACGGCCGCCACGGCGCTGCAGCGCATCGAGCGCGGCATCGGGGCCGGCAATCTGGTTCAGCCGCGCCACGCGGGTCATCTCCAGGCCGTCCCAGTCGGCGCTGTCCATCCCGTGCAGCCAGCCATAGAGATCGCGTGAGCCGAGGAAGAACGCGCCGCGCAGATAACGACCGTCGCGCAGACGCTGACCGGGCAGCCAGGACTCCAGCGCGGCACGGGTTTCGGCGTGGTCGAGATCGGCCGGCAGTCGCCGCGCGCCTGGCCACAGCAGATCCGCGCCATCCACACGACATTCCACCGGTAACAGGCCGAACCTCTGCAGCCGCGCGAGCGCGCCAGCATCCACCCTCGCCGGAAGCACGCTGGCGTCGCGCAGCCGCTGCGTGTCGCCTGCGATCAGCGTTGTCCTGATGATGCTGGCAGCCAGCGCGCGCTCAAGCGCCAAATCGTCGAACACCTCGCGGCGCAGGATGCCGATCCGGCGCAGATGCATGAAGCCGTCCATCACCATCTCGCTTGAGCCGTGCAGGCCATGCGCCAGAGGGTCGAGGCCGCCGATCCGCGCAGCCAGCGCACGCGTACCGCCGCCGGCGTCGAGCGCGTCGAGCGCGGTGCGCCAGCGCGCGTTGTCGGCGTGCCGCAATCCCAGCGCGTACACCAGCGCGTCGGACAGCGCGCCGATGCCGATTTGGAGGGTTCCGGCATCGGCGACCAGCGCACTGGCGTGCAGGCCGATCGCATGCTCGGCGTCGTCCACCGGCTCGCGCGGCAGCGCGAACAGCGGTGGCAGCACCGCAGGCACCTGCAGCAAATCGAAAAACGTCGCCGGCACCTCGGCGGCGTGGCCAAGAAATGGCAACTGGGGGTGCGCGACCGCCACGCACAGCGGGCGCGGCGCGCCGTGGGCGGCCATTCGCTCGAGCAGTTCCAGGGTCAGGTCGGGGTTGCACGACAGGCTAATGCGCGGCGCATCCGGATCGTCGCGCAGTGCCACCAGTTGAACGATCAGATTGACGCCGCGCATGGCGAGATCGCGGGCAACATGGGTGTAGTTCTGGCTGATGTAGTCGCCCTGCGCACTGCGGCTGGCGAGCAGCGCACCGGACTGCAGATAGAACTCGTGCACGCGCACGTTCGGCGGCAGGCGATCAGAAGCCTGCGCGAGAGCGTAGTCGAGGTCGACGTAGTCGGCGCCGAACTGGCGAGTCAGGAAGGGCTCGAGGAAGCGCGCCTCGAGGTCGTTGCGCGCACGCGGCCGCTGCAGCGAGAGCGCGGTGTAGATCGTCAGCGAGCGCGTCGGATCTGCAGCGACGCGCCGATACAGTGCATTCAGCAATGCGTTGGGCTTGCCCAGCCCCAATGGCGTCGCCACCACCAGATCCAAGCCGACGCGTGCGAGGATGCGTTCGGTGAGGAGGTCGAGGTCGTCAAAGCGTTCGGGCGCACTCATGGGCGGATCTTCGCAGATGCGGCCGATGTGCGCCGACGGACAGCTACACTCGGCCCGTGAAAGTTTCCGCACCGCCGCCGCGCCCGACCTTGCATGCGCGCCTGCTCGCCGAACAGGCGCTCAGTCGAGCGGCAGGTGCGCCCCTGATCGCCGGTAACGCCGTCGAGTTGCTGATCGATGGTGCCGCGCATTTCGCCGCCTGGCAGGCGGCGATCGAGTCGGCGCGATCGCATGTCTTCGTCGAGAACTACATCATCGCCGACGATCCCGTCGGTCGTGAACTTCGCGATGCCCTGATCGGTGCCGCGCAGCGCGGTGCGCGCGTGTGCGTGATCCACGACTGGCTGGGCAATCTTGGCAATGCGCGCGCCGCATTCTGGTTGCCCCTGCGCTCCGCGGGCGGCGAGGTGCGCGTTTATAACCGGCTGCGGGCCGACAGCCCGTTCGGCTGGATCAGTCGCGACCACCGCAAATTGGTGCTGGTCGACGGCATCTGGGGCTCGCTGTCGGGCGTCTGCGCCGCCGCCAAGTGGTTGGGCGATCCGTCGCGCGGCGTGCCGCCGTGGCGTGATACCGGGCTGGTGATCCGCGGCCCCGCTCTGAGCGACCTCGAGCTCGCTTTCCGCGACTCCTGGGCCGGTCTTGGCGAACCGCTAGACCTGCCCGTCGCAATGGTGCCCGATGCGGCTGGCGCCATCGCGCTTCGGGTGATCGCGACCCATCCGCAAACTGCGGGGCTATATCGCCTCGATCAGCTCGTCGCGGCAATGGCCCAGCACACCCTGTGGCTGACCGACGCCTACTTCGTCGGCATCCCGACCTACGTGCAAGGGTTGGTGTCGGCCGCGCGCGACGGCGTTGACGTGCGCCTGCTTGTGCCTGGCAGCAGCAACCTGCATGCAGTAGCAGCGATCTCGCGCGCCGGCTACCGGCCCCTGCTCGAGGCCGGGATCCGCGTGTTCGAGTGGAACGGCAGCATGCTGCATGCCAAGACCGCGGTTGCCGACGGCCGCTGGGCGCGGGTCGGGTCGTCCAATCTCAATCTGTCGAGCTGGCTGGCCAATCTCGAACTCGACGCGGCAATCGACGACGAGGGCTTCGCCGGCTTGATGGCCGAGCAGTACGAACGGGATCTCGCCAACGCCACCGAGATCGTTCTCACCGACGGCCGACGACCGCGCCCAAGCGGCGCAGCGCCGCCGCGCCCGCGTCGCGCCGGCGGTAGTTCCAGCCGCGCCGCAGCCGGCGCGCTGCGCCTGGCCAACACGGTCGGCGCTGCGCTGTCCAATCGCCGCGTGCTGGGCCCGTCCGAAGGCGGTGCCCTGCTGGTGGGCGGCCTGCTGCTGCTCGCGCTTGCGATTCTCGCGTTGCTGCTGCCGCAATTGCTGGCGTGGCCGCTGGCACTGCTCTGCGGATGGATCGGTGCAAGTCTGCTGCGCAAGCGCCTGCGTCTGCGGCGACGACCGCCACCGCGCTGAGGTCCCCTGGATCGACGTGCTAGCCTCTGCGGTCCGATGGCAGCGTCCGACGACTCCACCGCACCTGACCGCAGCCCGCTCACGCCGAGCGCGCTGACGCGGCTGGTGCGCGATTTGCTTGACGACGCGCTGCCGCTCATGTGGATCGAGGGCGAGCTGTCCAACCTTGCCCGTCCCGCCTCTGGGCATCTGTATTTCACTCTAAAGGACGCCCACGCGCAGGTGCGCTGCGCGATGTTCCGGCCGCGCGTGCAGTTGCTGCGCTTTCGGCCCGCAGATGGCCAGCACGTGCTGCTGCGAGCACGGGTGACGCTGTACGAGCCGCGCGGCGAGTTCCAGCTGGTCGTCGAACACCTGCAGGACGCCGGCGCCGGCGCGCTGCAGCGCGCTTACGAAGTGCTGCGCGCCAAACTTGCGTCCGAGGGCCTGTTCGATGCTTCGCGCAAGCGGCCGCTGCCGGTGCTGCCGCGGCGCATCGGGGTGATCACGTCGGCCAGCGGCGCCGCCGTGCGCGACGTGCTGAGCGTGCTTGCGCGTCGCTTCCCCTTGGTCGAGGCCGATCTGCTGCCGGTACCGGTGCAGGGCCGCGAGGCGCCGCCATCGATCGCGGACATGCTGACACGCGCCGCGGCCAGCGGCCGCTATGACGTGCTGCTGCTAACCCGCGGCGGCGGCGCGGCGGAGGACCTGTGGGCGTTCAACGACGAGGGCGTGGTGCGTGCTGTCGCCGCGAGCACGGTGCCGGTAGTGGCGGCGATCGGTCACGAGACCGACTTCACCCTCGCCGAGTTCGCCGCCGACCTGCGCGCACCGACCCCGTCCGCCGCCGCCGAACTGCTGGTGCCGGATGCGCAGGAGCTGTCGGCGCGGCTGACTGCGCTGCGCCAGCGCGCTGCGCGCGCGCTGCGGCGTCGCCTCGACGCGATCGCGCAGGGCCTGGATCAGCGCTGGTCGCGGCTCCACTCCCAGCGACCGCAGACGCGGCTGGCGCTGCAAAAGGCGCGTCTGGCCATGCAGGCGGCGCGGCTGCGCAACGCACCGGAGGCGCACCTGGCCGCTGCTCGCGCACGCCTTGCCATTCTTGCAGCGCGGCTGCAGGCACACGACCCGCGTCGTGCACTGGCCGAAGCGCGGCGTCGCCTGACAGCCGCGCAGGGGCGGCTCACCTCGTCGCTGCAGACGCTGCTGCCTCGGCGGCACCAAGCGCTGGCGGCAATGGCGCGGACACTGCAGTCGGTCAGCCCGCTGGCCACGCTAGAACGCGGCTACGCAATCCTGCTCGACACTAATGGCCGCGTGCTGCGCCGGGCTGCGGATGCGCGTGCCGGCGACTGCCTGCAGGCCCGCCTCGCCGACGGCGGCCTGCGGCTGCGCGTGGCCGGCGACAAGGGCTGAAGCACCCGCGCCGTGACGACCGTCACCCTCGCCGCCCCGGCGCGCTTCGAACAGCGCGTCCGCCACAGCCGCTTCCTAGCCTTGGCCACGTCCGTGGACGACGTCACCGCGGCAACCGCCTGGATTACCGCACAGGCCGACGCTGCGGCCGGTCACAACGCCTGGGCGTATCGTGTCGGTGACGCCTACCGGTTCAGCGACGACGGCGAACCGGCGGGCACGGCGGGGCGCCCGATCCTGCAGGCCATTGACGGTCAGGGCCTGGATCACGTCGGGGTGCTGGTGTCCCGCTGGTTCGGTGGTATCAAGCTCGGCGCCGGCGGGCTGGTGCGCGCCTACGGCGGAACCGCCGCGGAATGTCTGCGCACCGCGCCGCGGCGGTCACTTCGCGTGCTGATCAGGGCGAACGTGCAGGCCACGCCGGCCGCGTTGGCGCGGCTGCGCGGGCGTCTGGCCCAGTTCGAGGCCACGCTCGACACCGCTTGCAGCGGCACCGCACTGGCCCTGCGCCTACCCGCCGAGTACCTGCCCGCGCTGGAGCGCTGGCTCGCCGACCAGACACGCGGCCAGGGACGCTGCCTGACACCCTAGTTCGGCACCTTGGAAGCACGCGCCGCCGAGGCCCGGTGGCGGCCGGCGCGAGACTGGCCCTGCGAGAGCCAGCTGCCGCCGTGCCTGTCACCCCGCGGGGCGCGCCGCCCTCTACAATCGCAACTCCCGGCCGACCTGCCCCGACCCATGACCGATGCCCCCCGACCGCGCGGGCGAAACCTGCGTGCGCTGACCAGTCTGTGGCCCTATGTGCGACCGTATCGCGCGCTGGCGATGGGCTGGGTAGCGTTTCTGGCGTTGTCATCGAGCTCGACCCTCGCACTGCCCTATGGCGTTCGGCTGATGATCGACCACGGCTTCAGCCGCAGCGATCCGGCCGCGCTCAACCAAAGTTTCCTGCTGCTGTTTGCGATCGCCCTGGTGCTGGCGCTTGCGACAGCCGGACGTTACTTCTGCATCTCGTTGCTCGGCGAGCGCGCGGTCACCGCGCTGCGAGACCGGCTTTACGCGCACCTGATCGGCCAGGATGTGGCCTTTTTTGAACGACTGCGCGTCGGCGAGGTGATCTCGCGCCTAGGCACCGACACCCAAGTGGTGCAGGACATGCTGGGATCGGGCGTCTCGGTGGCGCTGCGCAGCACGGTCACCCTGATCGGTGCGGCCGCGCTGATGGCATGGACCCAGCCACGCCTGGCCGGCATGACCGCGCTGGTGATCCCCGGCGTGATCTTGCCAATCCTGCTGTTCGGGCGGCGCGTGCAGAAGCTCTCGCGCAGCAATCAGGACCGCATCGCCGACACCGCAGCGATCGCCAACGAGACGCTCAACGCCGCCAGCACGGTCAAGGCCTATGCGCGCGAGGGAATCGAGGCCGGTCGCTATCGCGCCGCGCTGGCGCAGGCGCTGCGCATGGCGCAACGACGCATCGGCACGCGCGCTGGCCTGACCGCCACCGTCATCGTGCTGGTATTTGGCGCGGTGACGCTGGTGCTGTGGACGGGCGCTCGCGAGGTGGTCGCCGGCCAGCTCAGCGCCGGCGTGCTCGGCCAGTTCGTGCTGTACGCCGTATTCGCCGCGGGCGCCATCGGCGCGTTGGCAGAAACCTGGGGCGAGGTTCAGCGTGCCGCAGGCGCGATGGAGCGCATCAACGAACTGCTTGCCGAACAGCCGCAGCTGGTTACCCCACGGCAACCCAGGGTATTGCCGCAACCGATGCGCGGCGAAATCACATTCGAGCAGGTGGGGTTCCACTATCCGACGCGCCCCGACACCCTGTCGCTGGCGAACTTCAGCCTGCGCGTGCGCTCGGGCGAGACGATCGCGCTGGTTGGCCCCTCAGGCGCCGGCAAAACCACCGTGCTGCAACTGCTGCTGCGTTTCTACGATCCGCAACAGGGGCGCATCACGCTCGATGGCGTGGACCTGCGCGACCTCGATCCCGGGGCGCTGCGCCGCGCCTTGGCACTGGTACCGCAGGAGCCGGTGATCTTCCACGCCAGCGCGGCCGACAATATTCGCTTCGGCCGCGCCGATGCCGACGATTCGGCGGTAATCGCTGCCGCGCAGGCCGCCGAGGCGGACGCATTCATCCGCGCGCTGCCCGAGGCCTACGCGATGCCGCTGGGCGAGCGCGGAGTGCGCCTGTCCGGCGGCCAGAAACAGCGCATCGCCATTGCCCGCGCCCTGCTCAAGCATGCCCCAGTACTGCTGCTGGACGAGGCCACCGCCAGTCTCGATGCCCAATCGGAGGCGGCCATTCAGAAAGCCTTGTCGCACCTGCACTACGGCCAGACCACGCTCGTGATCGCGCATCGCCTGGCTACCGTGCAGCGCGCCGACCGCATCGTCGTGATGGATGCCGGCCACATCGTCGCCGAGGGCACGCACGAGCGTCTGCTCGCCGCGGGCGGGTTGTATGCCGACCTCGCGCGGCTGCAGTTCCTCAGCTGACCCCGGCGGCGTTGCGGCGCCCGAAGCAATACCCCGCGCTCTGCGCACGGGGTACCGTCTTCCGGCCAGGGGATAATCGGTCAGCTGGCGATCTGCACGCCCGAGGCCTGGGCGCCCTTGGGGCCCTGCACCACCTCGAAACTCACCCGTTGTCCCTGTTGCAGGGAGCGGAACCCCTCGGCATTGATCGCCGAGTAATGCACGAACACGTCTTCACTGCCGTCTTCGGGCGCGATGAAACCGAAACCCTTGGCGTCGTTGAACCACTTCACGGTACCGAGCGACATTGCCTTCACCCCTTGCGATGGAAGAAGTACAGGTCCGGCATCCGGCTGTCCCCGCGGCCCCGGATCCCCGCACGGCGGGGAGTATCGCCACGATGGCGGCAAATTCGCAAGCGGGCACCGCGATGGCCACCGCGGACTCCGGCTAGTTAATCGCAGCCGATTAACTCGGCTTGAGAACGGCCGCGCGGTCCGGGCGGGACTCAGACCATGGTCAGCATCGCGGCGAGCAGGGCCGAGATGCCGACACTGGCGGCGGCAACGTTCGCCTGCACTTCGTCCATGGTGATCGCGCGCGGCTCCGGATCGCAGCCCGCCGCCCAGTTGGCGACCACGGCCAGGCAGGCGTAGTCCAGGTCCAGCTCACGCGCCAGTGCGGCCTCGGGCATGCCGGTCATGCCCACCAGGTCGCACCCGTCGCGGCGCAGGCGCGCGATTTCGGCGAACGTCTCCAGCCGCGGCCCCTGGGTAACGCCGCAGCAGCCGCCCTCGGTCAGGGAGACCCCGGCACGCTGAGCGGCCCGCAGCACGTCCCGGCGCAGGCTCGGACTGTAGGGTTCGCCGAAGTCGATGTGCGTCACCGCGGCGCCATCGGCGTCACCGTAGGTGGCAGCACGCCCCCAGGTGTAGTCGATCAGCTGATCCGGCAGTGCCAGCGTGCGCGGCGCCAAGTCGGCGCGGATGCCGCCGACGGCATTGACGGCGAGGACGCGACGCACGCCCATCGCGTGCAGCGCCCACAGGTTGGCGCGGTAGTTGACCCGATGCGGGGCGAGGTGATGGTGCTCGCCGTGGCGGGCCAGAAACACCAGCGCACGGCCATGGAACCGCCCCAGCACCAGCGGTGCCGAGGGCATGCCCCAAGGCGTGTCCAGCGCGCGCCGCTCGATCACCTCGATGTCCGGCAGCGCGTACAGGCCGGTGCCGCCGATCAGCGCGAGCACGATGGGGTCGCTCATGCACCTTCCTCCGGCAGCCCGTAGATCGCAGGCAGGTTGCGGCCCTGTTCCTGGAAGTCCATGCCGTAGCCGAACACATAGCGGTCTGGCACCACAACGCCGCTGACGTCGGCGGCGATCCCCGGCACGCAGCGGTCATGGCACTTGACGCACAGCGCCGCGATCAGCACGCGCCGTGCGCCGGCGGCGCGGCAGGCGTCGCGCACCGCAGCCAAGGTGTGGCCCTCGTCGAGGATGTCGTCGGCGAGGATCACCGTGCGTCCGCCCAGCCCGACGACCGGGCGGCGCAGCCAGTGCAGTTCGCCGCCGTGGGTAGCGCCGCGATAACGCGTGGCGTGCAGGTAGTCGAATTCGAGATCGGTGCGCACGGCCAGCGCCAGCGCACCGGCGAACATCAGCGCGCCGTTCATCACGGTGAGGAACACCGCGCGCTCGCCGGCCAGCAGGACGTCAAGCTCGAGGCCCATGCGCACGATCGCGGCCTCGATCGCGGCGCGATCGTACAGGCGCTCGGCTTTTCCCAACGCCTCGACAAGCGTGGCAGGCAGACTCATGCGGGATCTCCGTCCACGACGGGCAGTGTGTCCAGACGGGCGATGAAGGCCGTGCGCTGCGGATTGTCCTCGAGACTGTCCCAGCTACCTGCCGCCGCGCCGCGCAGGTTGGTCAGGCGTGCCGGATCGCAGCGCGCGCGACCGCGCACGCAGGCCAACGCTTCCTCGACCAGCGCCGGCGCGCACACCAGCACCAGATCGCACCCGGCATCGAGGTGCGCATGGATACGCGCGCCGATGCCGCCCGCGGACTCTGCGGCGGCCATACCGATGTCGTCGCTGAAGACAATACCGCCGAAGCCCATCTCGCCTCGCAAGATGTCCTCGATCCACACCCTCGCGTAACCGGCCGGCCGCGGATCGACCGCCGGATAGGCGACATGCGCCATCATTACCGCCTCGGCGCCGGCCTCGAACGCGGCCGCGAACGGCACCAGATCGGCCGCGTGCAACCGCTCCAGATCGCGCGGATCACTGGCGGCGGTAGCGTGGGTGTCTTCGCGCACCGAGCCGTGACCGGGAAAGTGCTTGGCCGTCGCCGCCATGCCGGCCAGATGCATGCCGCGCACATAGGCCTGCACAAGGGTGGCACAGGCATCCGGTTCAGCGTGGAGCGCACGTACGCCGATCGCATGGTTGCCGCGCGCGAGGTCGGCAACCGGCGCGAACGACAGATCAACATCCAGCGCGCGCATCTCGCTGGCCATCACCCAGGCGTGCTCCTCGGCGCGAGCGATCGCGGCGGTGGGATCGCGGTCGTACAGCGCGCCGATGCGCGCCAACGCCGGCAAGCGGGTGAACCCCTCGCGGAAACGCTGCACCGGTCCGCCCTCCTGATCCACGCTGACCAGGAAGTCAGCGCCGCGCAGTGCGCGCAGCTCATCGATCAGGTCGGTGACCTGGGCGCGGTCGCGAAAGTTTCGCGAGAACAGGATCACGCCGCTTATTTCCTCTGCCGCCAGCAGCGCGCGTTCACGCGCACCCAGCTCCATGCCGTCGAAGCCGACCACCAGCATCAGATCTCCTCCTGCCTCTGCGCGAGGTCCCATGTCGAATAAGGATATTCCGCCAGGTGCACGTTCAGATAACGCGCGTCACGACTGACCTCGCGGCCGAGCCAGGCAGGCTGCGGAAATGCCGCGTCCACTGCCGGAAGCTCGATCTCGGCGACGACCAGTCCGGCGTTAACACCGAGAAACTCGTCCACCTCAAACACGAAGCCATCAACCGGCACGTCGTGGCGGATCTTCTCGACGATCGGGCCGCACAGTCGCGTGAGCATTTGCTCGGCGTCGGCGTGCGGAATCGGGTACTCAAATTCCTCGCGTTCGATCGTCGTGCGCGCCGACTTAATGTTGATCCAGGCGTCGACATCAGCGATACGCACGCGCACTGACGCGCGCGCCGCGCTCAGCGCATGCGCGGCAACGCCGACCAGGTACCCCTGCGCGAAGCGGCGGCTGCGCACGATCTGCGCGCGCCAGCGGTCGTCGCGTATCAGGAACTTGCGCTCGATCTCGATGGCCATCAGTCGCCCCGCCCGTGCGTGACCGTGGTCATGCGCGCTGGAACAGCGCAATCGACTCAACATGCGCGGTATGCGGAAACATGTCCATCACGCCGGCTGCGTCCAGCGTGAATCCGCGCCGTGCCAGCGTTGCTGCGTCGCGCGCCAGCGAGCCAGGATGACAGGACACGTACACCACGCGTCGCGTCGACGCCTGCGGAAGGTACTCCAGCAGCTGTTGCGCGCCGGCACGCGGCGGGTCGAGGAGCAACGCGTCCCAGGGTTCGCGTGCCCACGCCGCGCTGCGCTGGTCGGCGAACAGGTCGGCGCTGAAAAAGCGCGCGTTTTCGATTCCGTTGCGCGCGGCGTTTTCGTCCGCCCGCTGCACGAGGCCGGCTTCGCCCTCGATACCGGTGACAGTCGCCACACGGCGCGCGATGGGCAAGGTGAAGTTGCCCAGTCCCGCGAACAGGTCGAGTACGCGCTGGTGCGGTTCCGGATCGAGCAGATCCAGGGCGCACGCGACCATTGCCCGGTTGATCGTGGCGTTGACCTGGATGAAGTCCAGCGGCCGGAATACCAGAGAGGTACCGCTGGCGGGCAACGCGTAGCTCAGCTCCACCGCATCAGTGACCCCCAGCGGCTGTATGCTGTCGATGCCGCCGGGCTGCAGCCAGATCGCCCAGCCGTGCTCACTGGCCAGACCGGCAAGACGTGCGCGATCCGCGACCGACAGCGGCTGCAGATGACGCAGCACCAGTACCAGCGCCGCATCACCGGCGGCGAACTCGATCTGCGGAATGCTGCGTGCGGCATCCAGCGTGCCCAGCAGCTCGCCAAGCGCGCCCAGATGCGGCCCCAACGCCGGATCCAGCACTTCGCAGCGACGCAGGTCAGCGACGAACTGCGGGTTGGCCTCGCGAAAGCCGACCAGCACACGGCCCTTCTTCTCGACCCAGCGCACCGAAAGCCGACCCTTGCGCCGGTAGCCCCAGGGTTCGGCAGCCAGCGCCGGCAGCCAGCGCCGTGGCTGCAACCCGCCGATGCGCTCAAGGTTCTCGGCGAGCGTCCGCTGCTTGGCGGAAATCTGCGCCGCTGGCGCCAGATGCTGCAGACTGCACCCGGCGCAGATGTCGTAATGCGCGCAGCGCGGCACGACGCGGTCCGGTGACGAAGTCAGTGGTTCGACCACTACTGCCTCGTCGTAATGCCGGTGTCGGCGGGTGATGCGCACGCGCACGCGCTCCCCGGGAAGCGCCCCGGCGACGAACAGTGCCTTGCCGTCTAGGCGGGCAACGCCGCGACCGTCGTGGCTGAGATCGTCGATGGAGACTTCGGTCGCGTTCATGCGCCGAAACGAAGCCCGGGCTTGCGGCCCGGGCTGGCTGGGGTCGATGGAATTACGGACTATTTCTTTTTCCACGCGCCGGAACTGTCCTGATAATACCAGCCGGGTCGCGCTTCCTGAATCCAGGTCCGCGCGAACACGGCACGGATACGCGCTTCCCACTCCGGGTGCCCGTTGGCTTTCGCGATCGCGGCGTACAGCCGCGCCCGCTGGTCGTTGGCACTGGCAACGATCTGGCTAACCTGAGGACGCTGTGCCAGCGGCACCGCTGAGAGGTCGCGCACGGCGATGTTGCCATTGGCGGTGAAGCCGACCGCGCCCGACGCTAGCAGCGGCTCAACCTGGCTTTCGAACTCGCTGTGCATGCTGGCGCGTATGGACTGGATCTCGGGCGTGCTGATGTCCATGTCGGGCGTGGCGGCCTGCGCGGCCGGGATCAGGAGATCCAGCACGGCGGCCATACCGCCCCCGGACTTGGCGGGGGCCGCGCTGGCAGCCGGCGCGGGAGAAGGGGCCGAAGCCGACGGAGCCGGTCCGATCACGTCCTGGACGATTTGCTGCGCCGCCTTCTGCGCCGCGGCGGCGGGAAAATAGACATTGATGGTGACGCAGCCGGTCGCCAGCACGGCAAGCAGGCCGGTGAGCACGATTGGAGCTCGGATACGCATGCGAATCTCCTTGGTCGGTTTGCGGGACATCCTGCGGCAATTTCAAGCGAGCGGCCGCGGCCGCGCTGTCATTGCCGCGACAGGCACCTGCGTGCCCATAGCGGCTGCACATCCTTGCGCCGTGCCGGAGCGGTCTTTCAACTGCTCCCTGTGAAATGACGCGTTCAGCGGATCACAGGGCCCTGACTGGAAGTGGCCGCCCGCAGCCGCGACAACAGTGTCGGCCAGTCCACCCTCGTCTGATGACCAATCACCTTGATGTAAGGCAGCCCGCCGCCTTCGACGATGGTATATCCGCCCCCGTCGGCCGGGGCGACGCCTCCCATCGTACAGACGTCGCCGGCCAGCGTGCAGCTGAGACCGATGCGGCTGTAGGGAAAGCTGCTGAAGATGCTGAGCACGGCAGCCTGCAGCCCGCC
>JAJYDI010000146.1 GCA_021777635.1 Pseudomonadota bacterium | reverse complement strand
GCAGGGTGACAAAGCCGAGGTCGAGCGGCGCGAACAGGCTGGGATAAGCGGTCATGGCGGCCGGCGTGATTCAAACGGTCGTTCGATCATCGCCGCTGGCCGGCGCGACGGCAAGCGCTGCGATCAGCCGCGGGGAAAATCGCCACCGCCCGCGCGGTATTCCAGCAGTTCGCCGGGCTGGCATTGCAAGGCGGCACAGATCGCCGCCAGGGTCTCGAAACGCACGCCCTTGACACGGCCCTGCTTGAGCAGCGACAGGTTGGCCTCGGTGATGCCGATGCGCGCGGCGAGATCCTTCGACTTCATCTTGCGCCGCGCCAGCATCACGTCGAGGTTGACGAGGATCGGCATCAGACGAATCCGCGGTTTTCGTCGGCCAGTTCGGCAGCCTGTGCCAGCAGGCGCGCGACCAGCGCCATGACGGTCGTGGCGATCACGGTCAGGATGGCGCGACTGCCGAATGCAACGCCGATGTTCCAGACCATGACGGTCGAGGCTGAAGGCGCGCTCTGGGTACCTACTGACACGGGAAGAATCGCGAGTACGGCCGCAAGCGTCAGCGCACGGCCAATACTTCTGAAACCGCTGGCAATGGCTTTCCATTGCCGGTTGGTGTGCATGAGTGCTGTGGCCAATCGACGCACGCCGAACAGCAGCCGCAGCATGGCAACCAATTCAGGCAATCCGGCAACTGCGAGCTGCAGCTGTCCGTAGGGTGCTTGCGCCACGTCGAGGGCTCGATGCCCCATGAACTGAAAACCGGCCGCTTGAGGTTGCATAGGCTTGCCGGTCAAGGTGAGGGCGGTAAAGAGCAGCGGCATGGCCTAGGTTACGAACGCCGCCAAAACCCCCAGGGCTGCCAACCCTCGCAGGTGGCGTGCGCGACGGTAGAAATAGGCTGGGTCCAGCTCGGGGCGCAGGCCCAGAAACAGCGCCCATCGCGGATAGCGCTGGCGGAACTCGGACAGGCTCATGATTCATTCCCTGTCACAACGATATATTATCTTTAAACAACAAAATATCAATGTACAAGAGGGTTGCCGTGTCGGATGCACCACCGTGCCGCAACCGTGCTCAGTCGGCGACGTCGCGCGCGCCGCGGCGCTGCAGCCACCAGCCGCCGCCGCAGAGGACCAGCACCAGAGCGGCTTCCAGCGCATAGCTGGCCCACGGCCGCGGCGCGAACCAAGTTCGGGTCAGCAGGTCGTGGCTGAGCATGCGCCCGGCGGTCCAGGCGATGGCGGCGGCGCCGAGATAGACCACGATGGGGAAGCGCTCGATCAGTTTCAGGATCAGGGTCGATCCGCAGACCACCAGCGGCACGCTGATCAGTAGGCCGAGTACCACCAGCGAAAACCGGCCATGCGAGGCACCGGCGATGGCGAGCACGTTGTCGAGGCCCATCAGCGCGTCGGCAATGATGATCGTGCGCATCGCCGCCCAAAAGTCAGCCGCCGGCTTGATCGCGTGCTCGCCATTGCCCTGGCGCAGCAGTTTCCAGGCGATCGGCAGCAGCAACACGCCGCCGGCCAGCATCAACCCGGGCAGTTTCAGCAGCCACACCACCGCAGCGGTCATCGCCACGCGGACCGTGATCGCACCCAGCGTGCCCCAGAAAATGGCCTGCTTCTGCAGGTGCCGAGGCAGATTGCGTGCAGCCAGCGCGATGACGATGGCGTTGTCGCCGGCCAGCACCAGATCGATCAGGATAATCGCGGCGAGTCCGGACCAGAACGTTGACGCGAGGGGATTCATGCGGATATCTGCGCGCCATGCCGGACAGCGTCGGATGCGGGCGCATGCCCATTCGTCGCTGCCCATGGTCTCGCTCGCAACCGCGCGGTGGCGGGTCGCCGCGGCGACCGGAGCTTGCGCTCGTGATGACGGCCGCCGTGCAGGGAAGCTTCAACGCAAGCCTCCCTGGAGCTACTCCCCGTGGGCGGGGTCGTGCGATTGTTGGGGTCGCGTCCGTCGCGGTCAAGCGGCGCCGTCGAAGCGGAATGCGTGCAGTGCCAGGGTGCCCAGCTCCCACGCCGCATGCAGACGCCGGCCACGACCGCCGGCCGCGCCCCAGGCGACGAACAGCGGCAACAGGTGCTCGGGGGTCGGGTGCGCGGACAGCGGCTGCGGCGCCTGCGAGCGCCAGGCCTGTGCCGCGGCGGCGTCGCCGTTGACCACTCGCTGCTCCATCCAGTCGGCGAAACCGGACGCCCACGGCGCGGTCGGCTGGTCGCCGGCCTGCCATTGCAGCGCGCCGAGGTTGTGGACGAAGCCGCCGGAGCCGATCACTAGCACGCCTTCCGCGCGCAGCGGCGCCAGCGCCGTACCCAGCGCGTGATGCCAGGCGGCGTCGCGTGCCGGGCTGATGCTCAGCGCGACCACGGGGATGTCGGCCGCGGGATACATCCGCAGCAGCGGTACCCAGACGCCGTGGTCGATCGGGGCTCTGGCATCCGTGGCGGCATCGAAGCCGGCGTCTTGCAGCAGCATGGCAGCTCGGGCGGCCAGTGCCGGTGCGCCCGGTGCGGGATAGCGCAGCGCATAGAGCTCGCGCGGGAAGCCGCCGAAGTCGTGCAGCGTGGCCGGCGTGGCGTTGCCGTTGAGCAGGGGTCTCGGTGCATCCATGTGCGCAGAGGCGACCAGGATCGCACCCGGACGCGGCAATGCCGGACCGAGCGCATCGAGGAAACGCCCGGTCGGGCTGTCGGCCAGCGCCAGCGTTGGCGCGCCGTGGGAAACGAACAGGCTGGGTAGGGCAGTTGCGTCATTCATCGCGTCAGCATGATGGCAGCCCGGGCGCCATACGAGCCCGTGGCGCGCGACAGGCTGTTGCCTGCAGTGAAAGAGTCGCGCCTGAATTCCCGGCGGCGGGCCCTGTCGATCTGGCAAAATTGCCTGCCGGCGCAGACGCGTCGGCGCGCCATTCCTTCATCCGTGGATTCCGAGCCCATGTCACAGCACGATACCCGCTCCGCCCAGCGTCCCGCACCCGACGCGCCGATGGTGGCAATCGCCGACTATGTCGCCGACGCCGAGGCCCTGTCGCGAGAGGCCTATGACACCGCGCGCTACATGCTGATGGACTCGCTGGGCTGTGCGCTGCTGGCGCTGAAGTTTCCCGAGTGTTCCAAGCATCTCGGCCCGGTGGTGCCCGGGGCCACGATGCCCGGCGGAGCTCGCGTGCCCGGCACCAGCCATGAACTCGATCCGGTGCAGGCG
>JAJYDI010000028.1 GCA_021777635.1 Pseudomonadota bacterium | reverse complement strand
ATCGTCGAGAACGGCCAGGTAATCGCCGCGCCGATGATGTACGTGGCGATCAGCTATGACCACCGCATCATCGACGGCAAGGACGCGGTGCTGTTCCTGGTCGACATCAAGAATCAGCTCGAGAATCCGCAGCGCATGCTGCTCGGTTTGTGAGCCAGACGCCGGGACTCGGGGCTCGGGACCCGGCAGAAGCCAAAAGGCGGTACTCGGCTCGGCAAGGTTTTGCGCTTGCGGGTCCCGGGTCCCGGATCCCCGGTCCCGATTCAGGAATCCAGACATCATGTCCGAACAATTCGACGTCATCGTCATCGGCGGCGGCCCCGCCGGATATCACGCAGCGATCCGTGCCGCACAGCTGGGTCTGAAGACCGCCTGCATCGACGCCTGGGCCGGCAAGGACGGCAAGCAAGCGCTTGGCGGCACCTGCCTCAACGTCGGCTGCATTCCGTCCAAGGCGCTGCTGGATTCGTCGCGCCAGTTCTGGAACCTCACGCATGGCTTCGAGGCGCATGGCATCAGCGCGAGCAGCCCCAGGATCGACATCGGCGCGATGGTCGGGCGCAAGGAAAAGATCGTCAAACAGTTCACCGGTGGCGTGGCGATGCTGTTCAAGGCGAACAAGGTCACCGCCTATTTCGGCACCGGCAAGCTGCTCAAAGACCGGCGGGTCGAGATCAGCGCGCCGGACGGCAGCAGGCAGACGATCGCCGCGACCAACGTGATCATCGCCACCGGCTCCGTCCCGATCGAACTGCCGTTCGCCAAGTTCGACGGCAAGCGCATCGTCGACAACGCCGGCGCGCTCGAATTCACCGGCGTGCCCAAGCGTCTCGGCGTGATCGGCGCGGGCGTGATCGGTCTCGAGCTCGGCAGCGTGTGGAAGCGGCTCGGCAGCGACGTCACCATCCTCGAGGCGCTGCCCGATTTTCTGGCCGCCGCGGATGCCGATATCGCCAAGGCCGCGGCGCGCGAATTCGCCCGTCAGGGTCTCCGGATCGAGCTGGGCGCCAAGCTGCTGAAGGCCGAGGTCAAGGGCAGCGAGGTGCATCTGGCCTATGTCGGCAAGGATGGAGAGAAATCGCTGGTCGTCGACAAGCTGCTGGTCGCGGTCGGCCGTCGCGCCCATACCGAGGGGGTGCTGGGTGACGGCACCGGCGTCAGGCTCGATGAGCGCGGCCGCGTGGTGGTGGACGAACACTGCTGGACCGGCATCGAGGGCGTATGGGCCGTGGGCGACTGCGTGCGTGGCCCGATGCTGGCGCACAAGGGCTTCGAGGAAGGCATCGCGGTCGCCGAGCTGATCGCCGGCAAGGCCGGGCACGTCAGTTACGACACGATCCCGTGGGTGATCTACACCGAGCCCGAGGTCGCCTGGGCCGGAAAGACCGAAAAGCAGCTCAAAGACGAGGGCGTTCCGTACAGGACCGGCAGCTTCCCGTTCGCCGCGGTCGGCCGCGCGGTTGCCATGAACGAACCCGCGGGCATGGTCAAGGTGATCGCCCATGCCGAGACCGATCGCATCCTCGGCGTGCACATGGTCGGCGCCTGCGTCTCGGAGCTGATCGCCGAGGCGGTGGTGGCGATGGAGTTCAAGGGTTCGGCCGAGGATCTCGCGCGCATCATCCACGCGCACCCGACCCTGAGCGAAGCCGTGCACGAAGCCGCCATGGCCGTGGACAAGCGCGCCATCCACAAGGTCAATTGAAGTCAGGATGACTTCATCCCGTGCCGGCCATGGATGGCCGCTGACATGGGATCCGGCGTACTTTCTGACATTGACAAACCCGGATTACCGAGGCGATGACCCGCGACCGTTTCGAAGCCTTCCGCATCCACAGCGACTCGGCCGGCCATCGCGCAGGCATCGAATCGCTGGTGCTGGACGATCTCAATCCGGGCACGGTGGCAATCAAGGTTGCCTACTCGTCGGTCAACTACAAGGATGCGCTGGCCGGTACCGGGACCGGCAGGATCCTGCGCCGCTCGCCGCTGGTCGGCGGCATCGATGTCGCCGGTCACGTCGTGGCTTCGGGCGATGCGCGTTTCAAGGAAGGCGATGCGGTGCTGTGCACCGGCAGCGGCCTGTCGGAAACCCGCGATGGCGGCTACGCCGGGTATGCCCGGCTCGAGGCCGACTGGACGATCCCGCTGCCCCCGGGCCTGAGCCTGCGCGAAAGCATGATCCTCGGTACCGCCGGCTTCACCGCCGCCCTGTCGCTGCTGCGCATGCAGGACAATCACCAGCGCCCGCAGCTCGGCCCCATCGCGATCACCGGTGCGACCGGTGGCGTCGGCATGCTGGCGACGGCGATCTTCAGCCGTGCCGGCTATGCGGCGCATGCCATCACCGGCAAGCCCGAGCACGCCGATTTTCTGCGCACACTGGGCGCCAGCGAGGTGCTCGACCGCCGCGCCTTCCGGTCCGGCCAGCGTCCGCTGGAGTCCGTGCGCTACGGCGGTGCACTGGACACCGTGGGCGGTTCGACACTGGCCGGCCTGCTGCCACTGATCGCGCCCTATGGCAACGTCGCCGCGTGCGGCCTCGCGGCCGGCGCGGAACTCGCCACCACGGTGATGCCCTTCATCATCCGCGGCGTCAGCCTGCTCGGCATCGCCTCGGCCGCCACGCCGCGCGATCAGCGCGAGCGGGTATGGGCGCAGCTGGCGGGTGACTGGAAGCCGGCGCAACTGGACGCGATGGCGACCCGGGAAATCACGCTGGCCATGCTCCCCGAGGTGTTCACCCGCATGCTGGCCGGATCGTCGCTTGGCCGCGTTCTGGTGAAGATCGACGCATGAGGCAGCCGATCGACGCCGTTCGCGGTTGTTGCCGCCGACAGTGGCGGCACGTGGTCCGTTCAGTGCCTTTCGCGACCGTAGCGCTCCGGGTGATAATCACCCCGTCCTGGATTTGATTCCATTCCGCAGCATGGGGAAACATTGATGGCGCGCATCCTGATCGTGGACGATTCGCCTTCGCAGCTGGTCGGCCTCAAGCGCATGGTCGAAAAGCTGGGCCATCAGGTCGTCACCGCCGAGGACGGTTCAGCCGGCGTCGAGGCAGCGCGCCGGGAAAAGCCCGATCTGATCCTGATGGACGTGGTGATGCCGAACCTCAACGGGTTCCAGGCCACGCGCACGATCTCCAAGGATCCCGGAACCGCGCACATCCCCATCATCCTGGTGACCACCAAGGACCAGGAAACCGACAAGGTCTGGGGCCTGCGCCAGGGTGCCAGGGGTTACCTGACCAAGCCGATCAGCGAGACCGAACTCGGCTCGATCATGCGTGAGACTCTCGGCGGCTGAGCATCCCGGTTCGACCGGCGCTTCGATGCACCGGGTGCTGATGCCTCGGGCTCCCCGGCTTTGCCTGCGGAAAACCACCACATCACGCCCGCCATGAATGTGCGACAGTAGCCGCGTCGTGGCTGCACGGTCACGGGAATCGCATGGCCATCTGGCTACCGGTGCTGTGGATGGCAACAGGCATCTGCCTGTTCGCCGGGATCCACTTCATCCATGTCGGCTCGCAGCGCCGCACCGACCGGGTCTACCTCGCATTCGGCTGGTTCTGCCTGCTGGTCGCGGCCTACAATGCGCTCTCGACCCAGTTGCAGATGCTCGACGATGTCACGTCGCTCGTACCCGTCGAGCGTGCGCACGTGGCTGTCGCCTGCCTGGTCTTCCCGGCGGCTGTCTGGTTTTTCGGCCTGTATACCGGACTGCGTCAATGGCGCCGTTGGCTCGCGGTCGCGGCGGTGCTATTCGCTGCGCTCCTGGTGCTGGACCTCGCATCGACGCCCAGCCTGCTGCTGTCGGACCTCACCCTGCTGCCGCCGCTCACCTTGCCCTGGGGCGAGCGCATCACTCAGTTTTCCGGGGCCCCGGCCCGCTTCGCCTGGCTCTACTACCTGGCCACTTTCCTGGTCTATGTGTGGGCGGTCTGGCGCTGCTGGGTCCTGTGGCGCCACGGCACGCGCGAACGCGCATTGCCATTGGCGATCTACATCCTGATCCAGCTGGCCGCCCAGGCCAATGCCGAATACGTGACGGTCGCGGGCACCCGTTCGATCGACTGGGATGCCGTTCCGTTTCTGGCCCTGGTCCTGCTGGTCAGCCGCTCGCTGACGCGCGAAATGCAATTGCAGAGCGATGCCCTGGCCACCGGCATCGAGGACTTGCGCACCGAAAGCGCCCGGCTCATCCAGGCGCAGCAGCGCCTGCGCCATCTGGCCTACCACGATGCGCTGACCGATCTGCCCAATCGCCGCGCCCTCTGGGAGGCCATCACGGAGACCATCGAAAGCAGCCGGCCCAGCGGCGTCCATGGCGCCCTGATCGTGATCGACCTCGACCACTTCAAGATCATCAACGACGCCCTGGGCCACAGCATCGGCGATCAATTGCTGTGCGAGATTGCCCATCGACTGCGCCTGGCCTATCCGGGCGCGCGCTGCGCGTCACGCCTGGGTGGCGACGAATTCGCCCTGCTCCTGGAGCGCCTCGGCGCCGATGCCGCGGAGACCCAACGCGCCGCCGGCCGCATCGCCGGGGAGCTGACGCAACAACTCGCCGAGCCGTTTCATCTCGGCGAGCATGAACTGACCACGGGCATCAGCGCCGGCATCGCACTGGTGCAGGGCGACACCGAGAGCGCCGAAACGCTGTTGCGGCAGGCGGATCTTGCCCTGCATCGGGCCAAGGCCTCAGGCCGCAGCGCCACGGCCATGTACAGCGCGGTCCTGCAGGATGATGCCAAACGCCGCCTTGCTCTCGAGAAGGGGCTGCGGCTGGCCATCGAACGCGACGAACTTCGGCTTTTCTTCCAGCCGCAGATCGATCGGCATGGCGGCCTGGTCGGCGCCGAAGCCCTGCTGCGCTGGAAACACGCCGAATTCGGGTTCGTGGAGCCGGGCGATTTCATACCCCTGGCCGAGGAAACCGGTCTGATCCACCCGCTGGGGCGCTTCGTATTGCAGCGCGCGTGCGCCGCCCTGCGCACATGGCCGTCTTCGCTGTACCCGCCCCCGCGACTGGCCATCAACATCAGCCCCTGGCAGCTGGCGCTGCCCGATTTCGTGACCATGGTGACCGATACGCTCCGGGCTTCGGGAGTCGCGCCGGGCCTGATCACCCTCGAGATCACCGAGAGCGCATTCCTGCATGACGTGGCTGACGCCGCGGCCAAGATCCGCCAGCTTGATGCCTTCGGCATCCGCGTCGCGATCGATGATTTCGGCACCGGCTATGCCTCGATCGCGACGCTGAAGGCGCTTCCGGTCAGGGAGCTCAAGATCGACCAAGTCTTCATCCGCGACATGACCACGTCGCCCGGGGACCGTTTCGTCGAGGCGGTGATCACCCTGGCGCGGGGCCTGGATCTGTATATCGTGGCCGAGGGCGTCGAGACCGAAGCGCAGCGTGCAGCGCTCGCGGCCATGGGCTGCAACGCATTCCAGGGCTACCTGATCAGCAGGCCGCTCGATCAGGCGACATTGCATGACTGGGCGCAACGGAATGCCGCTCGCATCGCGCGCCTGACCACCGATGCCGCTGACCGGTCAGGGGATGCCGGCCTCGCGGCCCCTTGATCGCGGCATGAATCGCATGCCGAGCGGTTCCCTCATTGGCGCGGATCGAACCCGGTGAACGCCTGTGCGAAAGCCTCGTAGGCCTTGCGCGCATCCGCATCGCCGGCGGCCGGCGTGCGGATCGCGAGATCGACAATCTGATCGCCGGGTGGGTGCCCGGGCATCCCGCGGCCCTTGAGTCGCAGCCGGCGCCCGCTTTGCGAGCCGGCCGGCACCTTGATCTCGACCGTGCCGGCCAGGGTCGGTACCGGCACCGTGGCGCCCAGCGCGGCCTCCCACGGCGCCACCGGCAGGCTGACGCGGATGTCGCGACCGTCGAGCTGGAAGCGGGCGTCATCGCGCACGCCGACCTCGAGCAGCAGATCGCCGGACGACTGCCCGCCGCTGCCCGGATGTCCCTGACCGGCGAGGCGGATCACCTGGCCCGGCGCGATGCCGGCGGGAATCCGCACCTCCAGCACGCGTTCATGGCTGCCATCCTGCAGCGCCACCCGGGTCTTGCCGCCGGCAAAAGCCGTGGCGAGATCGATATCGATGTGCGCCTGCACGTCGCGTCCGCGCCGGCCGCGCGCGCCCGAACGGCCACCCGGCGGCTGGCCGAACAGGCTTTCGAAGAAGTCGCTGAAATCGCCGTGGGCGCCAGCGCCGGACCCCGGTCCCGCGTCGCCACCCCAGCCGGGCGGCGGACGGAAGCTGTCGCCGGCGCGATAGCCACCGGCGCGCACCTGGTCATAGGCCGCGCGCTTGCCTTTGTCCTGGAGTACCTCGTAGGCCTCATTGACCGTCTTGAAGCGCTCCTCCGCGCCCGCCTCCTTGCTGACATCGGGATGGAATTTGCGCGCCAGCTTGCGGTAGGCCGCCTTGATCTCGGCTGCGCTGGCGTCGGGCTTCACGCCCAGGGTGTCGTAGTAATCCTTGAATTCCATGCTCTGCTCCGCTGGGAGTGTCGCCACGCACGGGCTGTCGCTGCAGCGGAAGCCGGGCCACGGCCGCAGGCAACGGCCCGGGATGGGCCGGCATCAAGCCGGCTGCCCGACCCAAGGCGCCAGCTCCCTGCCGGCGCCGGGATGATGCCGCGTTCCCCCGCCGTCTGGCTTGATCACGGGGGTCCGCGGCGGACAGTCCGCCGCGGGCCCGATCACGCTCACTCGCTGGCGGCGATGGTAATCCTGCGCGGCGTGGTTTCCGGCTTTTTCGGAATGCTGATCTCCAGCACGCCGTGCCGGCCGATGGCGCGGATGCCGTCGGCATCGGCGCTGTCGGGCAGCGCGAAGCGGCGGTAGAACAACCCGTGCGAGCGCTCGACCCGGGTGAACTTGCCCTGCTGTTCCTTGTTCTCGGCGGTCCGCTCGCCCTTGATCGACAAGATGCCCTTGTCCATGTGCACCTCGATGTCCTTGGGGTCGACACCGGGAATGTCGGCCAGAATCACGAAGCGCTTGTCCTCCTCGCGGATGTCCACGCGCGGCGTCCACTGGCTGGTGACGACGTTGGACTGGTCGGACTCGCCGGCATTGAGAAAGCGGTCGAGCACCTGGTTGATCTCGCCCTGCAGGTTGTTCGACAGCGCCCAGGGGGTATAGCGGGTAATGGTCATGACGGATGCCTCCATGAAATGCGGCCGGTGGCCGCCTGAACCCGAAGATAGGGCCGGCTGCCGGCCGATCAAGACCGCGTGTTCACGCCCGCCGCGGTACGATGTCGCAAGACCCGACCGCATGGCCTGCCGCCGTGCCCATCCCCTGGAGTTCCTGCCCATGAGCATCCGCATCGGTGACCGCATTCCCCGCGCCCCCCTCAATATCATGCGCGACGGCGCACCCGCGGCCGTGACCAGCGACGAGATCTTCAACGGCCGCAAGGTGGTCCTGTTCGCCGTCCCCGGCGCGTTCACCCCGACCTGCTCGGTCCGGCATCTGCCGGGCTACGTCGAGCACTTCGAGGACTTCCGCCAGCGCGGCATCGAGGTGGCCTGCATGGCCGTGAACGATGCCTTCGTGATGGATGCCTGGGGCAAGTCGCAGCACACCCCCGAGGGCCTGCATCTGCTGGCCGACGGCAATGGCGCGTTCACCAGGGCACTGGGTCTGGAGCTCGACGCCACGGCGTTCGGCCTGGGTCTGCGTTCGCAGCGCTTTGCCCTCTATGCCGAGGATGCCGTGGTCAAGGCGCTGCACGTCGAGGCGCCGGGCGAATTCAAGGTCTCCAGCGCCGAGGCGATGCTGGCCGCCATCCGCTGACGGAGCCGCCGCACCTGCGCAAGCCCCGGAGTGCAGGGGCTTGCGCAGGGCGCGTTAGCGCAGTCAGGTCGCAGGCGGCACTTGCGCGGCCGGCTGCGTTTCGACGAGTTCCGAGGCCTCATCCTCGTCCAGGCCCTCCAGGCGCACTACGCCGACCAGATTCTCTTCGGCCGGCAACCGGATCAGGGTCACGCCCTGGGTGTTGCGGCCCAACTGCGAGACTTCGGACACACGCGTGCGCACCAGCGTGCCCAGGTTGGAAATCAGCATCAGCCCGTGGCTGCCGTCGGCCTGCACCGCCGCGACCAGCGCGCCGTTGCGCTCGGAACACTGGATGGCGATCACACCCTGGGTACCGCGGCCCTTGCGCGGAAAATCATCCAGCGGCGTGCGCTTGCCATAGCCGCGGGCGGTGGCGGTGAGAATGTCGCCGCCGCGGGCCACGATCATCGACACCACGCGCGCGTCATCGGTCAGGCGCATGCCGCGCACGCCGTGGGCAACGCGGCCCATCGCGCGCACCTCGTCCTCGGCGAAACGCACCGCCTTGCCGTTGGAGGCAAACAGCAGCACATCGCTGCGGCCGTCGGTCAGTTGCACGTCGACCAGGCCATCGCCATCGTCGAGATCGATCGCGCGGATGCCGTTGCTGCGCGGCCGCGAGTAGTCGCTGAGCGGCGTCTTCTTGACCGTACCGTCGCGAGTGGCGAAGAACACGAAACGGTCGTCGGGAAACTCGCGCACCGGCAGTACCGCCTGCACCTTTTCGTGCTCCTCCAGCGGCAACAGGTTGACGATCGGCTTGCCGCGCGCGCCGGGGCCGGCGTCGGGAATCTGGTACACCTTGAGCCAGAACACGCGCCCGGCACCGGTGAAGGCCAGCAGCGTGTCGTGGGTGTTGACCACCCACAACTGCTCGACGAAATCCTCCTCCTTCATCGCCGTGGCCGAGCGACCCTTGCCGCCGCGCTTCTGCGCGCGGTAGAGACTGGCCGGTTGGCGCTTGACGTAGCCCGCGTGCGACAGCGTCACGACCACGTCCTCGGGCGGGATCAGGTCGAGCATGTCGAGATCCTCCTGCGACGGCTGGATCACGGTGCGGCGCGCATCGGCATAGTCGGTCTTGATCGCCAGCAGCTCCTCGCGGATGACGGCGAGCAGACGCTCGGGGCTTTCGAGAATGGCGATCAGTCCGCGGATGGTGTCGAGGATCTGGCGATACTCCTCGGTCAGTTTCTCCTGCTCCAGACCGGTCAGGCGATGCAGGCGCATCTCGAGGATTTCCCTGGCCTGCACTTCGGACAGCTGGTAGCCGGCGATCTTGAGCCCGGCGGCGGGATCGAGATCCTCGGGCCGTGTCAGCTCCGCGCCCTGGGCCGCCAGCAGCGCGCGCACCAGGCCCGGTTCCCAGGTGCGCGCCAACAGGCGATCGCGTGCTTCCAGCGGCGAAGCGGAGGTCTTGATCAGCTCGATCATCGCGTCGATGTTGGCCAGTGCGACGGTCAGACCTTCGAGGATGTGGGCGCGGGCGCGCGCCTTGCGCAGATCGAACAGCGTCCGGCGCGTCACCACCTCGCGACGGTGGCGAATGAAAGCCGCGATGATGTCCTTGAGGTTGAGCAGGCGCGGCTGACCGTCGACCAGCGCAACCATGTTGATGCCGAAGGTGACCTGCAGCTGGGTCTGCTGGAACAGGTTGTTGAGCACCACATCGGCCATGGCGTCGCGGCGGATCTCGATGACCACGCGCATGCCGTCCTTGTCGGACTCGTCGCGAAGTTCCGAGATGCCCTCGAGCTTCTTCTCCTTGACCAGTTCGGCGATCTTCTCGATCAGTCGCGCCTTGTTCACCTGATACGGCAGCTCGCTGATGATGATCGTCTCGCGGCCGCCAGGCTCGGTCTCGATGTCGGCGCGGGCACGCACCAGGATGCGGCCGCGGCCGCCGCGATAGGCCTCGACGATGCCGGCGGCCCCGTTGATGATGCCGGCAGTCGGGAAATCCGGTCCGGGAATGTGCTGCATCAGCGCGTCGATGCCGAGATCCGGATCGTCGATCAGGGCCACGGTGGCGTCGACCACCTCGCCGAGGTTGTGCGGCGGGATGTTGGTCGCCATGCCCACAGCGATGCCTGCGGAACCGTTGATCAGCAGGTTCGGCACCCGCGTCGGCAGCACCAGCGGTTCATGCTCGCTTTCGTCGTAGTTGGGCCCGAAGTCGACGGTGTCCTTGTCGATGTCGGCCATCAGCTCGTGGGTGAGCCGCGCCATGCGCACTTCGGTGTAGCGCATCGCGGCTGCGTTGTCGCCGTCGACCGAGCCGAAATTGCCCTGGCCGTCCACCAGCAGATAGCGCAGCGAGAACGGCTGCGCCATGCGCACCAGCGTGTCGTAGACCGACTGGTCGCCATGCGGGTGGTATTTGCCGATGACGTCGCCCACCACGCGCGCCGATTTCTTGTACGGCTTGTTCCAGCTGTTGCTGAGTTCGCCCATCGCGAACAGCACGCGGCGATGCACCGGTTTCAGGCCGTCACGCACATCCGGAAGCGCGCGCCCCACGATCACGCTCATGGCGTAATCGAGGTAGCTCTGGCGCATCTCGTCCTCGATGTTGACGCGGATGATTTCCTTGGCGAGTTCGGCCATCAGGGGGCTTCCGGGTGGTGGCGGGACGCGACCGCCCCAGGACGGCCGCGGTGACCCGCAAACGATCCGTGAAGTGTAGCACAGGCATCCCGCGAAAAGGGCGAAAAAAGGCTTTCAAGACGGGCACTTACGCCCGCGTCTTGACGCCCCCGCGAGGCTTGGCGAAGACGAAGTGGCGGGCACCCAGATAGTTGACGCCGGCGCCCGTCACCGAGCCCGCGGCGACGCCAAGCGCGGGCCAGGCATGCACCAGCGGGAACTGCCATACTGCCAGCGCGTAGGTACCGTAATTGACCAGCGCGCCACCGCTCATCGCGGCCATCCAGCGCATCCATTCGGCGCGCTTGCTGTGCTGGCCGCGATGCGCGGCGAAGGTGTAGCGGCGATTCCAGAGCCAGGTCACCGTGGCCGCGCAAAGAAACGAGAACACGCGTGCAAGGTAGGGATCCATGCCGGCCTTGCTGACCAGCAGCTGGACGATGCCGGCATCGACGAAAAAGCCGATCACGCCGCCGACAAAGAATAATCCGATCTCACGCATCGCGATCTCCGAACAGCGAACGCATCCGCTGCGCATCCGGCGATGCGATCACGCCACGCTCGGTGACGATGGCGTCGATCAGGGCGGCCGGAGTGACATCGAACACCGGGTTGAGGGCATGTGCACCCGCGACCACATGCCGCTGGCCGGCCCATGTCAGCAACTCGTCGCCGTCGCGCAGCTCGATCGCGATCGCTGCACCCGTCGCCGTCGCCATGTCGACGGTCGCCGCCGGCGCCACGACCATGAAGCGCACACCGTGATGACGCGCCGTGATCGCCAGCGCATACGTCCCGATCTTGTTCGCGGTATCGCCGTTGGCGGCGATGCGGTCGGCGCCGACTATGACCCACTGCACCGCACCGGACCGCATCAGATGCGCGGCGGCGGAGTCGGCGATCAGGGTGGCGTCGATGCCGTCGCGCATCAGCTCCCACATCGTCAGGCGCGCACCCTGCAGCCAGGGACGCGTTTCGCCGGCATAGACCTTCGCGATGCGACCGCCGGCGACGCCGGCGCGGATCACGCCCAGCGCGGTGCCGAAACCGGCGGTCGCCAGCGAGCCGGTATTGCAGTGGGTGAGCACGCCGACGCCCGGCTCCAGCAATGCCGCGCCCAGATCACCCATGTGCCGGTTGGCGGCCAGATCCTCGTCCTGGATCGTCTGCGCCTCGACGGCAAGGTCACGCCCGGCATGCGCCGCGGCGGCCATGCGATCCAGCGCCCACATCAGATTGACGGCGGTCGGGCGCGCACGGCGCAGCATCGCCAGTTCGGTACCGAAACCGGCCATGCCGCTGCGCGCCGCCAGCACCGCGCCCCAGGCCGCCGCGAGACCGATCGCCGGCGCACCACGCACCGCCAAATCACGGATCGCGCCTGCCACCTCGCGCGCCGTGCGGCATTCGATCCATGCCTCGTGCTGCGGCAGCAGGCGCTGATCGAGCAGGCGCAAATGGTCACCCTGCCACTGCACGGCACGCACGCGGTCGTGTCCATTCATTACCGTCATCGGGTCCTCGGGCATGGCGGGCGATCAGGGCGCCGCCGAGCGGCGTCCGTCACGATGAGGCATAGACGCCTCTGCGGGCAAGGAGTTCGGCGCGCGCTGCGGATGCAACGGCGCGCGAGTCCCGGATCGCGACCGGGCTGTCGGCGTGGCGCTGGCGCAAGGGCAACCGGCGCACGACCCTGATCGCGGTCCCGCGCCACGCCCGGCGGCCGATCGGCACGCCCGGCCGCAGGGCGCGGCGGATGGCTCGGCGGATTGCGCGGCATCGTGAAGGCATCGCGCCGGCGTTCACACCTCCCGGCGGTCTCAGCCACCCCTCGCAGCCAGCCAGGCATGGACCGCGCCGGGCACTTCGCGTTGGGCGCGGCTGGAGACATAGATGCCGATGTGGCCGCCCTTGAAGCTGAGCTCGGTGTAATCCCGGGTACCGACGTGGTCGCGCAACGGACGCGCCGCCGAGGGCGGCACCAGATGATCCTGCTCGGCATAGATGTTGAGCACCGGCATGCTCACCCGCTCGAGATCGACGCGGCGACCGCCGATCATGACCTCGCCCTTGATCAGCTTGTTGCCCTGGTAAAAATCCTTGATGAACTGGCGAAATGCCTCACCGGCCTGGTCGGGCGAGTCGAAGATCCACTTTTCCATGCGCAGGAAGTTCTCGACTTCCTTCGGATCGTCGAGAATGTCCACCAGGCCGACGTACTTCTGCTGGTTCAGGCGCACCGGCTTCAGCGTCAGATAGCAGAAGTTCATCAGGTCGGCGGGGATGTTGCCCAGCGAATCGACGAAGGCATCGACGTCCATCTCGCGCGTCCAGTGCGAGAGCATGTTGTCCGGCGTGTGGAAATCCACCGGCGTCACCATCGTGATCAGGTTGGCCAGTTTCTCCGGGTGCAGTGCGGCGTAGCACAGCGAGAACGCGCCGCCCTGGCAGATCCCCAGCAGATTGATCGCATCGAGGTCGTGACGCCTGCGCACCACGTCGATGCAGCGGCCGAGATAGCCCTCGATATAGTCCTCGAGCGTCAGCCAGCGATCGGCGAGATCGGGATAGCCCCAGTCGATCAGGTACACGTCCTCGCCCTGCTCCAGCAGCCGCGCCACCAGCGAGCGGTCGGCCTGCAGATCGGTCATCCACGGCGTATTGACCAGCGCATAGCTGATCAGCAGCGGCACCTTCGCGCTCGGCTTGCGCTCACCACGGAAGTGATAGAGCACCAGCTTGTCTTCGCGATAGACCGCCTCCTTCGGCGTGGCGCCGAAGTGCACCTCGCCGAGGCTGCGCAGACTGGGCAGCCCGGCGGCGAGCTTGCGGCGGAAGGTTTCGATTTCTTCGAGGGCCTTGAGCGGATCGATGCGCAACGGGCTGTACATGGCGGCTCCTCAGGGGTTCTTGCGAGCAGGACGGCGTTTGCCGGCACCGGGCTTGGGCGTGCTGGCGGGCACCGGCGCGCGCACGGTGGGCCTGGGCTTGCCGGCGGCAGCGGCCGGTGCGCTCACGACGGCCTTGGACTTGCCCGCGGCGGGCGCCGGGGCGCGCACGCCGGCCTTGAGCTTGCCGGCAGCGACCGCGGGCTTGCTCACGACCGACTCGGGCGTTGTTGCCGGCATCGGCGCAGCGGCGCGGCCACGCTTCAATGCTTCGAGCTCGATGCGCAGGGCAGCCACCTCGTGCGCCAGTTCGCCCTGGACACGGAGTGTCCGTCGCACTTCATGCAGACGTTGGCCGAGCGTCGCCACCTCGCCGCGAGTCGGCAATCCCATCTCGCGGACGAGGACCTCGGTCTGTGCCTGGCTCTCGTGACGCACGCGGGACTGCGCGTTGACCAGGGCGCCGTAGACGCTGCGGTACTCGGGCGACAGCGCGACTTCCTGGAAGGCATCCTCGGCGGCGTCCACCCAGAGGTCGTAGAGCGCACGCAGCGAGTCGATCTGCCGACCGGGCTCAGCATGCGCGGCGAGCTTCGCTTCGAGCCGTTCGGCGGCCAGCCGGCCGGCGCGCGCCAGCAGGGCGTGGTACTGAGCCATCTGCTGCTGCAGGTCGGTGAGTGCCTGCAGCAGGCGCTGACCACGCTCCTGATGTTCCCGGGCAAGGCCGAAGGTCGGCAGGTTGATGTCCTTGCGCAGGCCTTCGAGCAGCGGCTCGGCAACGCGCCGGGCCTCGGCCAGCCACGCGTCCGGACCACCACCGGCCATGCCGCTGGTATCCGCGAACGCCTGTGCGAAGGGCTGCCCCGGTCCCGCGAACACGCCGCTCATCCAGCCGCGCCAATCGCCGGCCGAAGCGGCGTCCGGGGCGCCCGCCCACAATGTTTCGAGCAGGGAGAAGTAACCCTTCAGGCCAGCCAGGGCGCGTTCCGCCGCTTCGGACGATGCCGCCGCCGTGGGTACGGCGCCGGACGTGGCGCCACCTTTCATCCAACCCTGCCAGGCATCCCAAGACTGCCGGGCCAGTCGCTCGAAGTCGCTGCCGGATAACGCGTCTGCATGGGCCATGCTGATCTCCCGAGTCCTTGTGCATCCATCGGTTCGCGGCTCCGCGGTCGGGCGGTATCCGCTCCTCGCCCTGCGGGCGTTTGCCATCCTGTCGGTCGCCGCGCCACGGCCGCCCCGCGCCGGATCCATGGCCGCGTCATCGCGCCGCCCGCATGCATGGGTCTATTGTGCGCCGCACCATCGGGGATCGCAAACGATGACGCCCGGCTCTTGCGAGACCGGGCGTCGGGAATCGCGGGGGTACGCCTGGCTCAGGCCTGGGCGTCCTCGAGCACCGCCTTGATCGACAGGCGGATGCGGCCCTGCTTGTCCACTTCCAGCACCTTGACCTTGACCATGTCGCCTTCCTTGAGCTTGTCGGACACCTTCTCGACGCGCTCGCTGGAGATCTGCGACACGTGCACCAGGCCATCCTTGCCCGGCATGATCGTGACGAATGCGCCGAAGTCCATCAGCTTCGCCACGCGGCCCTCGTAGATGCGGCCCGGTTCGACGTCGGAGACGATCATCTCGATGCGCTTCTTGGCCTCTTCGGCCGCCGCACGATTGACCGAGGCGATGATGATGGTGCCGTCGTCCTGGATGTCGATGGTGGCGCCGGTCTCGTCGGTGATCGAGCGGATCACCGAGCCGCCCTTGCCGATCACCTCGCGGATCTTGTCCGGGTGAATGCGCATGGTCAGCAGGCGCGGCGCGTACTCGCTCATCTCGCTGCGTGCCGCGCTGATCGACTTGGCCATCTCGCCGAGGATGTGCAGACGGCCGCGCTTGGCCTGCTCCAGCGCCGTGTGCATGATCTGCTCGGTGATGCCGTCGATCTTGATGTCCATCTGCAGCGCGGACACGCCAGCGGCGGTGCCCGCCACCTTGAAGTCCATGTCGCCGAGATGGTCCTCGTCACCGAGGATGTCCGACAGCACGACGAACGCGTCGCCCTCCTTGACCAGGCCCATGGCGATGCCGGCCACCGGCGCCTGCAGCGGCACACCGGCATCCATCAGCGCCAGCGATGCGCCGCACACCGAGGCCATCGACGACGAGCCGTTGGACTCGGTGATCTCGCTGACCACGCGCAGCACGTACGGAAACGACTCGATGGTCGGCTTGACCGCCTGCACGCCGCGCTTGGCGAGACGTCCG
>JAJYDI010000027.1 GCA_021777635.1 Pseudomonadota bacterium | reverse complement strand
AGCGCGCGCCCAGATACGTGGGATAGCCGCCGAACAGCTCGTCCGCACCCTCGCCGGCAAGCGCCATGCGCACGTCCTGCGATGCGCGTTTGGCGACCAGCGCCAGCGGCACCCAGGCGGGATCGGCGATCAGCTCGCCGGTGGTCTCGATCAGATCCTTCAGCGTCGCCGGCACATCCTGCGCAGTGACCGTGACCGGCACAAACCGGCAGCCGAGCCGCTGCGCGATACCGGCAGCCTGCTGCCCTTCGTCGAAGGAGGCCTCGTTGAAGCGGATGCTGTACGCGGTGGGATGCTTGTCCGGGCGCACGCTGCGCGCCACCGCGGTGAGCAGGGCGGAATCGACGCCGCCGCTCAGCAGCACGCCGTAGTCGACATCGGCATCGCTCTGGCGGTGCACCGCGCTGCGGAAAATGCGGTCGAAGGCGGCGGTGGAGTCGCTGCCCCGCGGCGCGCTGCCGATCGGGCTGCGCCAATAGCGCTGGCGCCGGATGCCGCGGTTGTCGATGAGCACGATTTCGCCCGGCTGCACCTTGTGGTGTCCGCAAAACGGGCTCTGCGGCGCGGGGCAGAAGCCGTTGGCGAGATAGGCGGCAACAGCGGCCTGGTCAATCGGTGCAGGACTGTCCTGCCCGGCCTTCAGGGCGCTCAGCTCGGAGGCGAAGCAGACCACGCCGTCCGCCAGGGCATAGTGCAGATGGCGCTCGCCGACGCGGTCGCGGGCGAGCATCAGCAGCTGCTGGCGCGGATCCCAGATCGCCAGCGCAAAGACGCCCTGCAGGCGCTCGACGAACGCCAGGCCGAGCTCCTGATACAGCGGCGCGATCACCGCCACGTCGGTACTGCGATCCAGGCAGTGACCGCGCTGCTCCAGCCACGCGCGCAGCTCGCGGTGATTGTCGATTTCGCCGTTGCATACCACCACGATGCCATCGGCGCCCTGCAGCAGCGGCGGCCGGTCATCGTCCATGCTGCGGATGGCCAGACGGCTGGCGGCCATGGCAGCCCGGCCGCAGTCCAGCACCGCGCCGCCATCGGGGCCGCGATGGGTCATCGCGGCCAGCATGCGCGAGGCTTTCGCGGCGAGTGTCTGACTGTCGGCAGGCCCGCTCAGCGCCAGGGCTCCGCAAATTCCGCACATGGATCGAGATGCCTATGGGAGAAACGCGATGGAAGCCACGCGGTGATGGCGGTGAATGTCGGTCGCCATCCATGACGCAGCGGAAGCATGGCGCGCCCGCAGCCGCACCCCGGCCAGTGCCCGACGCAGCGGGTTGCCGCGTCGCGGAACCCGTTGCCGCAGGGCATCGAACAACCTGCAAAGCATAACCAGTGCGAGCGAAATGTGCAGATGTCCTGACGCGGCCGGGCGCTGCCGCGGCGCCGACGGCGTCAGCGCCGGACCAGCTCCAGCGGCTGATGGCGCCAGCTGCCGATGGTGCTGATGGCGTGGGGCTGGCACGCCTGCACGGCCGCGCGGAACGCCTCCGGCGCGATGCCCGCGTCAACCACGTAGAGCACGCTCGCGTGATCGCGCAGCAGGGCGCACACCTGACCGCTGCTGCCGGGCTTGCCCCAGGCGATGCCGTAGAACGGCTTGTTGATGTACAGGCGCATGCCCCACGGCGTGTGTTCCTCGATGCCCACGTCGGCCGAGGTCTTGTCCACGAAGGCCAGCGCGGCATAGTCCGATCCCGCGGTGATGGCATCGAGCTGCTGCGCCTGCAGCCGGTTGTCCGAAGCAGATTTCAGATAGATGCTCGCCACGCCCTTCAGCGCGATCAATGCGACGATCCACACTCCCAGCAGAATCCGCTGGTGCGTACGTGTGAGATCGATGCGCTGGCGCAGGCCCAGCGCCAGCATCAGCGACAGCGGCAGGAACAGCGGCAACGCGTACACCGGAAGCCGCGAGCGCGAGACGCAGAAAATGATCAGCGGCAGCACAAACCACAGCAGCAGCAACAGCGGCGTCGATGCCTCGCGCCACCAGCGCCGCCAGCTGGCAAGGGAGAGCGCCTCGCCGATCCCGCGAAACATGGCCAGCGACCACGGCAGCGTGGTGAAGGCAAACACCGGCCCATAGGCAACCAGCCAGCCGTACCACTGCGGGTTGCGGTTCTGCGTGGGCGTCAGGATGCGCTCGTAGACTTCGAAATACAGGAAGTAGTGCAGCAGCCCCGGCGTGCGGACGATCACGACCAGGTACCACAGGAACCCCACCACTGCGAAAAGTGCCAGGCCGCCCGGCGCGAAAATGCGTCCCAGCGCGCGCCATCCGTCGCGCTTCACGATGAAGGGCACGATCGCCAGCAGGGGCAGCAGCCCGGGCGGGCCCTTGGTCAGAAACGCCAGACCGAAGCCCAGCCACATCAGGTAGATGGGGCCGCGCCGCGCCGGCGCGCCCGGCGTCAGCTCCGCCGCCACGAAGCCGGCCATGGCCAGCGCCTCGAACAGCGTCAGCAGCGTGTCCGTGCTGACCACGTTGGTCGCGATGAAGGGCGCCAGGGTCACGACATAAATCAATCCGGGCAGCCACATTTTCTCCGGCAGCAGCTGCGCGCCCATCAGGCACAGCAGCAGCGCGGTCAGGGCGAAGGCCAGCGCGTTGGGTGTGCGCACGGCCCATTCGGTGTGGCCGAAGACATTCACCGCGGCAGCGATGGCCCAGTAGGTCATCGGCGGCTTGCTGAAGTTCAGGCGATCGGTGCCATAGGCCGGCACCAGGTAGTTGCCCGAATCGATCATCTGCAGGGCGTTCTCGGTGTAGCGGCCCTCGTCGGTGCTCCATACCGCCCGCGTGCCCTGGAAGGCGAAGCCAAGCAGCAGGCTGAGGCAGAACAGCCAGATCACGGCGGAGCGTCCCCGGCCAGGCATGAATCGACGCGGGGCGGCTGCGGAAAAGGGGGGGCCTGGCATGCGCTGGGAATCTTCTGGGTTCGTCGTCGATCGGAGGGAAGGCAACATTGCACCAGCCCGCGTCAGTGCACGGGCTTTCTGCGCAGCATCTGCAGATTCCGCGCGAAGATCATCAGGCTGACGGCTTCGCCAACGATGAACACCGGCTCGCGCCGATGGATGGCGTAGCCCAGCAGCACGATGCCGCCGGCGATGCTGAGATGCCAGAACGTCAGCGGAATAACGCTTTTGCGGCGCGATTCGCTATGCAGCCACTGCACGAAAAAGCGCATGCCGAAAAGCGCCTGCCCGGCGAAACCCACGGCCAGCCAGAGGGTATTGCTGCTCATGAAAACAGGTGATTCCGGGGTTGCAATGATGGGAACAGCCCGTCGCAAGATCGACCGGCCGACGGCTCGAAACAGTAGCACGCGCAGCGATATCCACCCTGCCGCGGCGCCGGTTCGCCGGCGGCGGCGAACGGGCCTTGGCGCGGCGCGTGCGCTGCTTTCGCAGCGCTTGCCGCCGCGCGATTCTACCGAGGCGCCGTTAGCGTTGTGTTGCCGATCGACGCGGCAATTTGCCGTACGCCTGCCGCTGGCAGCGCGCTCCGTCGGCCGGCGGGCTGCGGCGGGGCGCGGAAGAAGGCCGTCGCCTGTGTGCCGCCCCGGATGGCGGGGCTGGCTTCTGCTTCGTGTTTCTGTACCGTAGGCGGCATTCCGCAGCCGGGTCAGCGGCCGTCATCGGTCTCGCGGGTGCGGGTTGTATCGCTTCGTCGGCGGGGCAGGTTCGAGCCTGCCCGTCGGCCCCACCTTGCCCTGGAGTACCTCCGATGTCCCCGACCCACCAGCCCCTGATCGATCTGCGCAGCGATACGGTGACCCGCCCCACCGCGCCGATGCGCGCGGCGATGCTGGCGGCCGAGGTGGGCGACGACGTCTACGGCGAGGACCCCACCGTCAACGCACTGCAGCAGCGGCTGGCGGACGATCTCGGCTTCGAGGCGGGGCTGTTCGTGCCCACCGGCACCCAGTCCAACCTGCTGGCGCTGATGGCGCACTGCGAGCGCGGCGACGAATACCTGGTCGGCGCCGACGCGCACACGTTCCGCTGGGAGGGCGGTGGTGCGGCGGTGCTGGGCTCGATCCAGCCGCAGCCGATTGCGCAGGACGCCGACGGCACGCTGCCGCTGGACAAGGTCGTCGCGGCGATCAAGCCGGTCGATCCGCACTTCGCGCGCACCAGGGTGCTGGCGCTGGAGAACACCTGGTGGGGGCGGGCGCTGCCGCTGGATTACCTGCAGGCGGCGCACCAGCTGGCCCGCGAGCGCGGGCTGGGCCTGCATCTGGACGGCGCGCGGCTGTTCAACGCGGCGGTCGCCTGCGCGGTGCCGGCGCGCGCGATCGCGCGACATTTCGACAGCGTCTCCGTGTGCCTGTCCAAGGGCCTCGGTGCGCCGGTCGGCTCGGTGCTGGTCGGCTCGCATGCGCTGATCGACAAGGCGCGGCGCTGGCGCAAGGTCGCCGGCGGCGGCTGGCGCCAGGCCGGCATCCTCGCCGCGGGCGGGCTGTTTGCGCTGGATCATCACGTGGCGCGGCTGGCCGACGACCATCGCCGCGCCGCATATCTGGCGGGCTGCCTGCGCGAGATCGCCGGAGTCGACCTGCTCGGTCAGTACACCAACATGGTCTACGTCGACGTGCCGACCGATCGGCTGCGCGATCTGGACGCCCATCTGCGCGCGGCCGGCATCCGCATCAGCATCGGCTACCTGCCCACGCTGCGGCTGGTGACGCATCTGGATATCGACGATGCGGGGATCGAGCGCGTGGTCCAGGCGTTCCGCGACTTCTTCGTCCGCGGTCAGTCGTCTGCGGCCGTGCTCACGCGCTGATCAGGCGCGGCCGTAGACGTCGTCGAGGCGCACGATGTCGTCTTCGCCCAGATAGCTGCCCGACTGCACCTCGATCAGCTCCAGCGGCAGCTTGCCGGGGTTGCGCAGGCGATGCACGCTGCCCAGCGGGATATAGGTGCTCTGGTTTTCGCCGAGCAAAAACACCTTGTCGTCGCAGGTCACCTCGGCGGTACCGGAGACTACGATCCAGTGCTCGGCGCGGTGATGGTGCTTCTGCAGGCTCAGGCTGGCGCCGGGCTTGACCGCGATGCGCTTGACCTGGAAGCGGTCGCCGGCCTCCAGCGAGTCGTAGCTGCCCCACGGCCGATGCACCACGCGGTGCAGCGAGTGTTCGCTGCGGCCGGCGGCCTTCAGCTGCTCGACGATCTTCTTCACGTCCTGCGCCGCGTCGCGGCGGGCCACCAGGGTGGCGTCCGGTGTGGTCACCACGATCAGGTCATCGACGCCGACGGTGGCCAGCAGGTGCCGATCATGCGAGCGCAGCAGCGAGTTGCGGCTGTCGATGGCCAGTGTATCGCCCTCGCACAGGTTGCCCTGCGCGTCCTTGTCGCCGGTCAGCCACAGCGCCGCCCACGAGCCGATGTCGCTCCACGCGC
Organism: Pseudomonadota bacterium; assembly: GCA_021777635.1. Next base: position 10,273 of record JAJYDI010000027.1, on the reverse strand, counting down.
AGCTGACCGGAATCACCGCGGCGCGATGGGTCTTTTCCATCACCGCGTAGTCGATCGAGTCGTCGGGCACCAGGGCAAAGGCGTCGCGCTCGATGCGCACGAAGTCCAGATCGGCGCGGGCCTGCGCATCCGCCGCGCGCACGGCCGCCAGCATCGCCGGCGCGTGTTCGGCCAGCTCCTCCAGATAGCGCGACGCCTTGAACAGGAACATGCCCGAATTCCAGTCGTAGCTGCCGTCGGCCAGGTAGGCGTCGGCGGTGGCGCGGTCGGGCTTCTCCACGAACTGCGCCACCTGGAAGCCGTGCTCGCCCACCGCCTCGGCGCGGCGGATGTAGCCGAAGCCGGTCTCGGCCCGGTCCGGGCGGATGCCGAACGTCACCAGCCAGCCCTGTTCGGCCAGCGGCGTGGCGCGCGTCACCGCCTCGACGAAGCCGGCGGTGTCGCCGATCAGATGATCGGCCGGCAGCACCAGCAGCAGCGGATCGCCGCCGCGGCGCAGCGCCTGCAGTGCGCCCAGCGCAATCGCCGGCGCAGTGTTGCGCGCCAGCGGTTCCAGCACGATGGTGGCGCTGTCAATGCCCAGCTCCAGCAGCTGGTCGGCAGCGAGGAAGCGGTGATCCTCGCTGGCCACCACGATCGGGCTGGCCAGTTGCGGCAGCGTGCGGGTGCGCTCCAGCGTCTGCTGGAACAGCGTGCCCCGCCCGGCCAGCGCCAGGAACTGCTTGGGCAGATTCTTGCGCGATACCGGCCACAGCCGGGTGCCGCTGCCGCCGCTGAGAATGAGGGGGATCAACATGACATCCAACCTGCCTGGGTCAAGGTAAAAAGTGCTGCGATTGTCGCCCAAACGTGCCTCGGCCGCATGCCGTGGTCATGCGCTTCGGGCTTGCCTATCGCATCATGACCTGGCGGGATCCGCGCAGGGCGGGCACCGCCCGCCGGCGCAAAGGCCGGCGGACAGTGTCCGCCCTACAAAGAGGGTGGCCACGGCCCGGCTTGTGTCCGCGGCCCGCTTGGCGTTTGTCGTGCGCCGCCCGCCGGCTCTCCGCTTGTGCAAAGGCCGGCGGACAGTGTCCGCCCTACCAAAGAGGGTGGCCACGGCCCGGCTTAGCGCTTGTCGTGCGCCGCGCAGGGCGGGCACCGCCCGCCGGCTCTCCGTTTGTGCAACGGCCGGCGGACAGTGTCCGCCCTGCGGATGCGGGGTTTCTCTGTGATGGCCGCCTTACCGGGCGCGGGATGGTCCGGCGAGTTCGGCCATGACTTCTGCCAGTCCTTCGCGCCAGTCGGGCAGCGGGAAGGCGAAGCGCTGCTGGAAGCCGCTGTTGTCCAGCAGCGACCATGCCGGTCGCACGGCGGGGGTAGGGAACTCGGCGCTGCTGATCGGCACCACGCGCGGTGCGCGCGCGATCAGCTTCCGCGCGGCGGCCTGCTCGACAATCGCGCTGGCAAAACCGTGCCAGGTGGTGGCGCCGCTGGCGACCAGATGATGGGTGGCGCCGAGCTGGCGGCGCTGCGTGGCGTCGCCCTGCTGCCAGCGATCCAGCGCGGCGAGGCTGCCTCGCACGATCAGCCGCGTGTCGGTGGGTGCGCCATGCTGGTCGGCGACCACCCGCAGCTCTTCGCGCTCGCCGCCGAGGCGCAACATGGTGCGCAGAAAATTCTGGCCGTGCGCGGCATACACCCACGCGGTGCGAAACGTCAGATGATCCGCACCGCTGTCGCGCAGCGCCTGTTCGCCGGCCAGCTTGCTGCGGCCGTAGGCGCCCAGCGGCGCCGCCGGCGCATCCGCCGCATACGGCTGCGGCTGGCCACCGTCGAACACGTAATCGGTCGAGTAGTGGACCACCAGCGCGCCGCGCGCCGCCGCCCACGCGCCCAGCGCCGCGACGGCTTCGCCGTTGACACGCGTTGCCAGCGCCTCCTGCTGTTCGGCGCGATCCACTGCGGTGTAGGCCGCCGCATTGACGATCACGTCCGGCTGTATGCGATTAAGCAGGGCGGGCAGACTTTCCGGCGCCGCCAGATCGGCGATCTCGCCGTAGCCACCGTCGGTCAGCAGACCATCGCGCGTGGCCGCGATCAGCGTGCCGCGCGCGGCCAAGCCGCCGTGTTCGAGAAACGTGCGGCCCAGCTGGCCGTTGGCACCCAGCAGCAGGATCCTCACGGCGCGTAGATCGGCAGCCGCTCGGGCGCCACGTCCTTCAGGAACGGCGTCTTGCGGTCCTTGTCCGACAGCAGCGGCTCGCTCAGCGGCCAGTCGATGGCGAGGTCGGCGTCGTTCCAGCGGATGCCGGCATCAGCCTTGGCGTCGTAGAGCGCGGTGCACTGATAGGTGAAGGTGGCGAACTCGGACAGCACGCAGAAGCCGTGCGCAAAGCCTTCCGGGATCCAGAAGTGGCGATGGTTGTCCGCCGTCAGCATCACGCCGACCGCCTGCCCGAACGTGGGCGAACCGCGGCGGATATCCACCGCCACGTCATACACCTCGCCCTCGAGCACGCTGACCAGCTTGCCCTGCGGATTCGGCCACTGGTAGTGCAGGCCGCGCAGCACGCCGCGGGCCGAGCGCGACACGTTGGTCTGGATGAACTCGGCATGGATGCCGGCGTCGCGCCACTTGGCCTTGTTGTAGCTCTCGTAGAAAAAGCCGCGCGCATCGCCGAACACCTGCGGTTCAAGGATCAGCGCATCGGGAAGTGCTGTCTCGATCACCTTCATCGGGCGTGCCCCTCGCGCACCAGCGCCTGCAGATACTGGCCGTAGCCGGTCTTGGCCAGCGGCGCGGCCAGCCGCAGCAGTTGCTCGTCGTCGATCCAGCCGTTGAGGTGGGCGATCTCCTCCGGACAGCACACCTTGAGGCCCTGGCGGTTCTCGATGGTCTCGATGTAGTTGCCCGCTTCCATCAGCGATTCGTGCGTGCCGGTGTCCAGCCAGGCGAAGCCGCGGCCGAGCTGCTCCAGGTGCAGCGAGCCGTCGTCGAGGTAGCAGCGGTTGAGGTCGGTGATCTCCAGCTCGCCGCGCGCCGAGGGCTTGAGCGCCGCGGCGTAGTCGCAGACGCGGCCGTCGTAGAAGTACAGGCCGGTCACCGCGTAGTGCGACTTCGGCTGCGCCGGCTTTTCCTCCAGCCCGATCACACGGCCGGCGGCGTCGAACTCGGCCACGCCGTAGCGCTCCGGATCCTTCACCCAGTAGCCGAACACGGTAGCGCCGTGCTCGCGTGCGGCGGCGCGTTTGAGCCGTTCGGTCAGGCCCACGCCGTAGAAGATGTTGTCGCCCAGCACCAGGCAGCTGGGCTGGCCGTTGACGAAATCGCGACCGATGGTGAACGCCTGCGCCAGGCCGTCGGGCGACGGCTGCACCGCGTACTGGATGTCGATGCCCCACTGCGCGCCGTCGCCCAGCAGGCGCTGGAACATGGCCTGCTCGTGCGGCGTGTTGATCATCAGCACCTGGCGGATGCCGGCCAGCATCAACGTGGCCAGCGGGTAATAGATCATCGGCTTGTCGTACACCGGCAGCAGCTGCTTGCTCACCGCGCGGGTGATCGGATGCAGCCGGGTGCCGGAGCCGCCGGCGAGGATGATGCCTTTCTGCGTGAGACTCGAGTTGGCAGTGTTCATGAGCCGAGGCGCTCCATCCGGTAGCTGCCATCCAGCACGCGCTGGCTCCATGCCTGGTGCGCGAGATACCAGTCCACCGTTTGCGCGATGCCGCTTTCAAAGGTATGCGTGGGCTGCCAGCCCAGCTCGCCCTGCAGCTTGCCGGAGTCGATCGCGTAGCGGCGGTCGTGGCCGGGGCGATCCTTCACGTAGGTGATCAGTGAGGCGCGCGCGCGGCCGTCGGCCAGCGGCTGGCGCGCGTCGAGCAGGGCGCAGATGGTGGTCACCACGGTGATGTTCTCGCGCTCGGCGTTGCCGCCCACGTTGTAGGTTTCGCCCACGCGGCCGGCGTCGAGCACGCGGCGGATCGCGCTGCAGTGGTCACCCACGAACAGCCAGTCGCGGATGTTTTTCCCGTCGCCGTAGACCGGCAGCGCCTCGCCCGCCAGCGCCTTCTGGATCACCAGCGGAATGAGTTTTTCGGGAAACTGGTACGGGCCGTAGTTGTTCGAGCAGTTGGTAGTCAGCACCGGCAGCCCGTAGGTGTGGTGGAACGCGCGCACCAGGTGATCGGAGGCGGCCTTCGACGCGGAGTACGGCGAGTTCGGCGCGTACGGGGTCTGCTCGGTGAACTTGCCCTCGGCGCCCAGCGAGCCATACACCTCGTCGGTCGACACATGCAGGAAGCGGAACGCGTCACGGGCGGCGCCTGCCAGGCTGCGCCAGTAGTCGCGCGCGCCCTCCAGCAGGGCCAGCGTGCCGACCACGTTGGTCTGCACGAATTCGGCCGGCCCGTCGATCGAGCGATCCACATGCGATTCGGCGGCGAAATTGACGATGGCGTCGGGCCGGTGCTCGGCCAGCAGCCGCGCCACCAGCGCGCGGTCGCCGATATCGCCGTGCACGAAGACGTGGCGGGCATGGCCTTGCAGCGAGGAGAGCGTGTCCAGGTTACCGGCGTAGGTGAGCTTGTCCAGATTCACCACACGCAGGCCGTCGACAATCGCCTGCAGCACGAAATTGGCGCCGATGAAGCCGGCGCCGCCGGTCACCAGCACGGTTTGGGTTCCGGCAGATAAAGGATTCATCACGTACGTCCATGGATGTGTGGAGGGGAGCGCGTGGCAGCAGCACTGTCCGGCAGCCGGTAAATGATGCCCGTTCCTGGCCCGGCGACCAAGCGCGAGATGCTCCGGTGTCATCGCTGGGTCATCGATCCCGATCCGCAGATCGCCGCGTGCCGGGCCGATGCCGAACAGTGTCCGCTCCACCTGATACAAGATTGATTGTGAGTTGCGCGTATGCCGCCGCAGGGCGGGCGCTGCCCGCCAACTCGGTGGTCATGCAACGATCGGATAACAGCCGGCGGACAGTGTCCGCCCTGCCTGACACGCCAATTCCCATGCGCTGCCTGCATGCGCGCGTAGGGCGGGCACCGCCCGCCAGCTTTTCGCAGCGGAGTGCGACGCCGATCACCTACGCATGATATTTCGCAGCAACAGCCACTCTCCCCTGCGCCCGCATGAACGCGCATTTCATGGATTCGTCCGCAGCTGCTGGCATAAAAGTTAAGATGACGGCCTTTACGACATGGAGGCAACCCGCCAAGCGGGCTGTGAAGAGCGCGATGAAAACCGGGACGAAGCACAGGCAGCACGGCATGGGCACGCGGGCGATTCACGCCGGCCAGCACCCCGACCCCGCCACCGGCGCCATCATGACGCCGATCTACGCCACCTCCACCTACGTGCAGGAGAGCCCGGGCAAGCACAAGGGCTACGAGTATTCGCGCACGCAAAACCCCACCCGCATGGCCTACGAGCGCTGCGTGGCGGACCTGGAAGGCGGCGCCGCCGGCTTCGCGTTCGCCTCCGGTCTGGCCGCGGCAGCGACCGTGCTGGACCTGCTCGATTCGGGCAGCCACGTGATCGCGATGGACGATCTCTACGGCGGCACCTACCGCCTGTTCGAGAGGGTGCGCCGCCGCTCGGCCGGGCTGGACTTCAGCTTCGTCGACCTCAACGACGGTGCGGCGATGAAGGCCGCGCTCAAGCCCAACACGAAAATGATCTGGGCCGAGACGCCGACCAACCCGATGCTCAAGCTGGTCGACCTGGCCAAGGTCGCTGCCTTCGCGAAGAAGCACGGCCTGATCCTGGTGGTCGACAACACCTTCTGCTCGCCGATGCTGCAGCGGCCGCTGGAATTCGGGGCCGACCTGGTGCTGCACTCGGCCACCAAGTACCTCAACGGCCATTCCGACATGGTCGGCGGCATCGTGGTGGCTGGCAGCAAGGAGCTGGCCGAGCAGATGGGTTTCCTGCAGAACTCGGTCGGCGCCGTGGCCGGCCCGTTCGATTCGTTCCTCGCCATGCGCGGCCTGAAGACCCTGCATCTGCGCATGAAGGCGCACTGCGAAAGCGCGCTGGAACTGGCCAGGTGGCTGGAAAAGCATCCCGCGATCGAGCGGGTGATTTACCCGGGCCTCAAGAGCCACCCGCAGCATGCCCTGGCCAGGCGCCAGATGGATGGCTATGGCGGCATCATCAGCGTCGAGGTCAAGGGCGGCCTGAAAAAAGCCACCCGCATGCTGGAACGCTGCGAACTGTTCGCGCTGGCCGAATCACTCGGCGGCGTCGAAAGCCTGATCGAACACCCCGCGATCATGACGCATGCCTCGGTGCCGGCGGCCAACCGCAAGCGGCTGGGCATCAGCGATGGGCTGGTGCGGCTAAGCGTGGGCGTTGAGGAGCTGGAAGATTTAAAAATGGACTTGGAGTGCGCACTGTCCAGAACTCAGTCAGCAGTGATTTCGCTCGGTAGGAATGGTACCAAATGAATGACACCTCGCTCCCAGATACATCGCCATTCAGCATGGTGCAATCTCTCAAACGTCATGCGGGACTGATCGTTCAGCTCACACGCAGAGAGATCGTCGGTCGTTATCGCGGTTCTTTAGCGGGCATGGCTTGGTCATTCTTGAATCCGTTACTGATGCTCGTGGTCTATACCCTCGTGTTTTCTTCAATTTTCAAGGTGCGGTGGGGCGCTGGTGCGACAGAGTCCAAGTCGGATTTTGCGCTAGTGTTGTTCGTGGGCCTAATGCTTCATGGATTCTTGGCGGACTGCCTTAGCCGGGCGCCGGGGCTGGTGCTAGCCAATGTTAGCTATGTCAAGAGGGTAGTGTTTCCTCTCGAGGTGCTGCCTTGGGTGTCTGTGCTATCGGCGCTCTTCAATTTGCTGATAAGCGTGGTCGTACTACTTCTCGTCCAGCTCATGCTGGATCGCCAGCTACCTGTTACGGCGGTGCTGTTGCCGATTCTGCTGCTGCCATTCGTCTTGATCGTAGTGTCACTCTCCTTCATCTTCGCCGCTGTTGGCGTTTACCTACGCGATCTGGGGCAGCTTACGACGATGATAGTTACTGTGCTCTTTTTCTTCTCACCCATTGTCTATCCTACGTCGAGTCTGCCAAAAAAATTCCAAGAGTGGATCCAATTTAGCCCGAGCACTTACCCGGTAGAACAGGCCCGCAGGATCCTAATCTCTGGCGAACTACCGAAGGTGTCAGGATGGTTCATGTCTCTGGCTGTAGCCATAGTGTTGCTAATTTTGTCTTACTATTTTTATCAGAAGACGCGCAGGGGTTTTGCAGATGTCCTCTGATACGCTCACCCATGCAGTGCTGGAACAACTCCCCACGATCATTAAAGTCGAGCAGATTTCGAAGCTGTACGATATATACGATCAGCCCCGAGATCGCCTCAAGCAATTTCTCTGGCCCCCGTTATTGCGCGCGCTTGGCAAGGAGCAGAACGTTAAGTTTTATCGCGAATACTGGGCGCTGCGGGATATTTCATTTCAGGTGCATCGCGGTGAGGCGGTGGGCATCATCGGGCGCAACGGCGCTGGTAAATCGACCCTGCTGCAACTGATCTGTGGCACTTTGACGCCGACCTCGGGCATTGCACAAGTTAACGGCCGTGTTGCCGCGTTGCTAGAGCTTGGTGCTGGTTTCAACCCTGAGTTTACCGGGCGCGAGAACGTTTACATGAGCGCTACGTTGCTAGGGTTGAGTGGGGCCGAGATTGACAAGCGCTACGAGAGCATTTTATCTTTTGCGGATATCGGCAATTTTATCAATCAGCCAGTCAAGGTCTATTCGAGCGGTATGTACGTTCGCCTAGCCTTCGCCGTGATTGCTCATGTCGATGCAGATGTGCTTATAGTCGATGAAGCCCTTGCTGTTGGCGATAGTGTGTTCGTGCAGAAATGCATGCGTTTTTTACGCGCATTTCGCGAGCGCGGAACCTTGCTCTTCGTCAGCCACGACACTGGCTCGGTCCTGAATTTCTGCGATCGGGCAATTTGGCTTGATAAGGGGCATATGCGCATGCAGGACTCCGCGCAGGACGTGGTTGCTGCTTACATCGAGTATTGCGCGCAGGAGGTCTACGGGGAGACGGTCAAGATCAAGAGTCTTCGCGCTCAGCAAGACGCGTCTCGTGCTGACGAACGCCCGCTTCCGAAACGCCCGGCATTAGAGAGGGAGACCAAGCTCACCCTATTCGCCAACATCCATAACTCAGACGGATGGACCTCGGGGGCGGCGCGCATCGACTCGGTCGAGCTGCTGTCTCGAACTGGCGAGCTGATTAATGTTTTTCATGGTGGGGAGCACGTACAGCTACGCATTTGCGCGACCGCGTTCGTCGATCTGGAAAGCGTGATCATCGGTTTCTTCGTCAAAGATAGGCTGGGCCAGTCCTTGTTCGGCGAACACACTTACACGCATGTTGACCAGCCCTATCCCATGGCTGCGGGGCAGACGCTCGAGGCGCGCTTCGATTTCACCATCCCACTTCTGCCCGACGGTGATTACTCCATGACCGTTTCAATTGCGGAGGGCAATCCGTGGGACAACGTGCAGCACCACTGGCTCCATGATGCTGTGCTGATACGAGTAGCCTCGACTAAGCTTCGCTATGGCTTAGTGGGAATTCCATTCGAGGCCGTCAGTATTCGGTCGGTCACTAAAGATGGAGAGGCGACGTGACGACGAGCCAAATTCCTGAGCTGGTCTCGCAGGATATGCGGATTACCGTGGGCCGATTCACCTACGGAACTCCACAGTTCCGCATCTGGTCGGAAGATGAACACATTTCCATCGGCTCATTCTGCTCGATTTCGGATGATGTGACGATTTTCGGAGGCGGCGAACATCGATCTGATTGGGTCACGACATTTCCGATGCGGATTGCCTTTGGGCATGAGCTGGCCCAGCGCGATGGCCACCCCGCCAAACGCGGGCCGACGCGTATCGGTAACGATGTGTGGATCGGTCATGGCGTAACCATCATGTCCGGTGTCACGATCGGGGATGGTGCGATCATTGGTGCATGCGCGTTAGTAAGTCGGGATGTCCTACCCTACGGCGTGGTAGTCGGTAACCCCGCCCGCTTGGTTCGCATACGCTTCCCCGCCGCCCAGGTTGCGGCCCTGTTGGCCATTGAATGGTGGCGCTGGCCCATTGATCTGATCGAGGAATATGTTCCTTTGTTGTGTGATAGCGATATAGCCTCTTTTATCGAGCGCGCCTGCCGAGATTCAAGAACTCTGGCTAACAAATGATCAAACTTAACAAGTCGGCATCCATTAGGCCTCATCGGCTTCCTCCTAGTGCTTGGCACGGACATATACCGTTTGCGGCATGGCTAGTGGAGGAGCTTCGTCCCTCGCTGTTCGTTGAACTGGGCACGCATCATGGCGCTTCGTATCTTGGCATTTGTCAGGCTGTCAACGAACTGGCCCTGAAGGCGCGTTGCTACGCGATTGACACATGGAAGGGCGACGAGCATGCCGCTTACTATGGTGATTCGGTTTACGACGAACTGCGAATCTATCACGACGAAAAGTACGGTGACTTTTCCAAGCTCTTGCGATGCACATTCGACGAGGGCCTGCAGAAGTTCGACGACGGCAGCATCGATCTGCTGCATATTGATGGGCTGCACACCTACGAGGCGGTGAAGCACGACTTTGAATCTTGGTATCCGAAGCTTTCGCGTAGGGCCGTGGTGCTCTTTCACGACCTGGATGAGCGCCATGGTGATTTTGGGGTTTGGCGCCTGTGGAGCGAGGTTTCCCCCAACTATCCTTCTTTCGCGTTCACTCACTCGCACGGTCTGGGTATGCTGCTGGTGGGTGATGAAATTCCCTCTTCCGTGCGTTCTCTTGCCGATCTGGATTCGGTCGAGTCTGCAGTAGTAGCCAACTTGTTCGCCTCGCTTGGCCGTGGCGTGCAGTTGAAGTTCGACCTGGGCTGGTGGCGCACAGAAGTGGAGAAGGTCGGTGGCAAGGCTGCAGAATGTGAGGCTCAGGCCGCCGCGTTGCGTGATGAAGTGCAGCGTTTGACGTCTGAGGTCGCCTTCGAAAGGAATGCATCGCATGCGTTGAAGGGGGAGCTGGATGAACTCAAGGCCGCGCATGAGCGGATGCTGATTAGCATCGAAATATCACAGAAGGCAAAAGAAGGGGAGTTCGAGGCCCAGGCCGCCGCGTTGCGTGATGAAGTGGAGCAGTTGACGTCTGCGGTCGCCTTCGAAAGGAATGCATCGCACGCGTTGAAGACGGAGCTGGACGAACTCAAGGCCGCGCAAGAGCGGACTCTGGTG
>JAJYDI010000145.1 GCA_021777635.1 Pseudomonadota bacterium | reverse complement strand
CGGCGACGATTTCCGCGGCATGCCGCGCCGGCCCGTGCTCGGTCGAGGCCAATACCACTCGCGCCCGCTCGACGACGTGCTTGCGTGGCTGGTTCCGGCCCGGTGCAATCTCTCTTCCAAGCGCCGCCGCTCCGATGCCCGCACGCTCACGTATACTGTCTAGGCCAAGCCCCAGACCCGCATGACGAGCGCGCCGCGTGAATCGGTAGAGTGCATCGATGCAATAACGGAGAGCCTGCGCGGGAGCGCCGGCATGGTCAGCGGTGTGGATCGGCGTGGAAGATTGACCCCCTGAGGGGGTAATCGGCGTCCAAAATTGACCCCCCTGGTTGTTGCGACCATGCCGCCTGTTTTGGCGGGTGGGCGCGGGGGATGATGTGTGTGGAGACGGTTGCCCGGATCAGGCGAGCGCATTTCGTTCAAGGTCACTCGATCGGTCGGATCGTCCGTGACCTGAAGGTGTCGCGGAATACGGTGCGTCGCATTGTGCGTAGTGGGGCGACCGAGGTGGAGTATCGGCGCGCGATGCAGCCACGGCCGAAGCTGGGAAGTTGGACCGGGCCGCTGGATCGTCTGCTGTCGGAGAACGCGTCCAAGGCCGCCCGCGAACGGCTGACGCTGGTGCGGCTGTTTGAGGCCCTGCGGGGTGAAGGCTATTGCGGCGGCTACGACGCGGTACGGCGCTACGCCCGTGCGCAACAGCGCGTGCAGGGCGGCTCGCAGACGGCGGCGTTCGTGCCGCTGAGCTTCGCGCCTGGGGAAGCCTACCAGTTCGACTGGTCGCAGGAGATCGTGGTGCTGGACGGGGTGACCACCACGGTGAAGGTGGCGCATGTCCGGTTGTGCCATAGCCGGATGCCGTTCGTGCGCGCCTATCCGCGCGAGACCCAGGAGATGGTGTTCGACGCGCACGAGCGCGCGTTTGCGTTCTTCCGTGGCGCCTGCACGCGCGGCATCTACGACAACATGAAGACCGCAGTGGAGACGGTGTTCATCGGCCGCGACCGGCTGTTCAACCGCCGCTTCGCGCGCATGTGCAGCCACTACCTGGTCGAGCCGGTGGCCTGCACCCCAGCGGCAGGCTGGGAGAAGGGGCAGGTCGAGAACCAGGTCGGCGTGCTGCGCGAGCGGCTGTTCAAGCCGCGGCTGCGGTTCAAGACCTACGCCGAGATGAACGCCTGGCTGCTGGACCAGTGTGTCGTCCACGCCCGCGCGCACGCCCATCCCGAAGATCGGACGCAGACGGTGTGGCAGATGTTCGAGGCGGAGCGGGCGCATCTGGTGGCCTATGCCGGGCCGTTCGACGGCTTCCACGCGCTGCCTGCGGCGGTCTCGAAGACCTGCCTGGTGCGGTTCGACAACAACAAGTATTCGGTCGCCGCGGCGGCGGTCGGGCGTCCCGTCGAGGTGCACGCCTATGCCGAGCGCATCGTGATCCGCCAGGACGGGCACATTGTCGGCGAACATGTGCGCTGCTTCCGCCGCGGCCGCACCGTTTACGATCCCTGGCATTATGTGCCGGTGCTGGCGCGCAAGCCGGGAGCGCTGCGCAACGGCGCGCCCTTCCAGTCCTGGGTGCTGCCGGGCGCGCTGGGCCGCGTGCGCCAGAAGCTGGCCGGTGTGGACGACGGCGACCGGCAGATGGTCGACATCCTCAACGCCGTACTGAGCGACGGGCTGGTCACGGTCGAGGCGGCCTGCGCCGACGCGCTGGCGGGCGGCGTGTTCAGCAGCGACGTCATCCTCAACACGCTGGCGCGGCGGCGCCAACCGCCAGCGCCGGTCAGCATCATCACGCCCGACGCGCTCGCGCTGCGCCACGCGCCGCTGGCCGATTGTGCGCGCTATGACCAGCTGAGGAGCCTCGCTCATGGAGCGGACTGAAATCCTTCAGATGCTGGCCACGCTGAAACTTGCGGGCATGCGGGCGGCGTATGACGAGATCGTCGCCAGCGCGACCAAGCGCCAGTTCGCGCCAGCACAGGTGATCGGCGAACTGGTGAAGGCGGAGATCGCCGAGAAGCAGGCGCGCTCGATCCGCTACCAGATCGGCGCCGCGCGGCTGCCGTTGGCCAAGGAGCTGGCGCAGTTCGTGTTTGACGGCACGCCAGTCAACGCGGCCCTGGTGCAGCACCTCGCCAGTGGCGCCACCCTGGCCCAGCAGCGCAACGCGGTGCTGGTCGGCGGCACTGGCACCGGCAAGAGTCACCTGGCCGTGGCGATCGCCCGCAGTTGCATCCGCGGCGGCGCACGGGCGCGCTTCTACACGGTCATCGACCTGGTCAATCGGCTTGAGACGGAGGCGCGTGCCGGACGGCAGGGGCGCATCGCCGACCAACTCACCCGGCTCGACCTCGTGGTGCTCGACGAACTCGGCTACCTGCCCTTTGCGCAGTCTGGCGGCCAGTTGCTGTTCCACCTGGTCAGCCGCCTCTATGAGCGCACCTCGATCCTGGTCACCACCAACCTGGCCTTCGCCGAATGGCCGAGCGTGTTCTGCGACGCCAAGATGACCACGGCACTGCTCGACCGGCTGACCCATCATTGCGACATCATCGAGACCGGCAACGAGAGCTGGCGCTTCAAGCATCGCGCCTGATCGGCCGTAAATCCGTCCGTTCGCCGCCGCCGGGTGCGACCGGGGTTTCGTGACATAACGCTTCGGAGTGGAGCATGCCCCGCAAGCCGATCGGCGACAGGCCGATGACCGACGCCGAACGTCAGGCCCGCCACCGGGCGGCCCGCGACGCAGGCAAACCGATCATCCGCATCTGTCGCCCCTCCGACCTGCGCAGCCGCGCCCAGCGTTGGCGTGACGCCGTCGCCGTGCTGGTGGCGCTCCAGGAGCAGTACATCGCTTGGCAGCAAGGTATGCCGCCGAACTTGAACGACAGCGCAACCGCCCAGGCACTCCAGGTCGTCTGCGAACTCGACCTCTCCGAACTCCAGGCCGTCGAACCACCGCGCGGCTTCGGTAGGGACTGAGCCGCCGATGTGCGCCGCTGGGCCCGATCGGGCCCAGCGGCGCACATCGGCGCGTCGGCTGACCGGGTCAGGTTTGCACGCCGATACCCAGTCAACTTTGGACGCCGATTGACAGCGATGACGGCGAAGGCGGCGGAGACGACGGTACCGAGCCGGCGGCCGGCGACGAAGACGATGCCGGTTTCGAGCGCGAGGCCGCCTGATCCCGCAGCAGCGCCTGCCCCGGTCCTGGCGCCGGGGCAGGCGCGCCTTTCCCGAGGACACCGTCATGACCCAGCTTTCTCCCGATGGCGGAGC
>JAJYDI010000026.1 GCA_021777635.1 Pseudomonadota bacterium | reverse complement strand
TCGTCTCTATCAGCGTCACCGCGAGCTCGACAGCAAGGTTCGTGACGCCGAGCTGGGCGTGCTGCCCATGGACGACACGACGTTGGCCAGCATGAAGCGGGAAAAGCTCGTCGCCAAGGATCGCCTCACCCGCATGTGGGAAGTGCACCGACCGCGCATGCACTGACGATCGGCCGCGCCTGCGGTCATCGAAGCCGTGGCGCGCGCGTTATCATGACCGCTTCCGTCGCCTGACCGCCGCGCACCGCGCGGCGGTCGCACATCCGGAGCGCGCATGATCCAGTCCAACGTCCTCGCCCTGATCGGCCGCACGCCGATGGTGCGCGCGCAGCGCCTCGACGCCGGTCCCTGCGAGCTCTACCTCAAGCTTGAATGCATGAACCCGGGCGGCTCGATCAAGGACCGCATCGGCCTGGTGATGATCGAGCGCGCCGAGCAGGCGGGCCGCATCAAGCCGGGCGATACGCTGGTCGAGGGCACCGCCGGCAACACCGGCATCGGTCTGGCGCTGGTGGCGCAGCAGAAAGGCTACCGGCTGGTGCTGGTGGTGCCCGACAAGATGAGCCGCGAGAAGATCTTCAACCTCAAGGCCATGGGCGCCGAGGTGATCCTGACCCGCTCCGACGTGGCCAAGGGCCACCCCGAGTACTACCAGGACATGGCCAAGGCGCTGGCCGAGCGCACCCCGGGCGCCTATTTCATCAACCAGTTCGGCAACCCCGACAACCCGGCCGCGCACGAGGAGTTCACCGGCCCCGAGATCCTCGAGCAGATGGACGGGCGCCTCGACGCCATCGTGTTCGGCTGCGGCAGCTCCGGCACCATGACCGGTCTGTCGCGCTGCTTCGCCAGGCATTCGCCGGCGACCGAGCTGATCCTGGCCGATCCGGTCGGCTCGATCCTCGCGCAGTACATCAACGACGGCACGCTGTCGACCAAATCCGCGAGCTGGATGGTCGAGGGCATCGGCGAGGATTTCCTGCCCTCGATCAGCGATTTCTCGCGCGTGAAGAAAGCCTACGCGATCAGCGACAAGGAGAGTTTTCTCACCGCGCGCCTGCTGCTGGAAAAAGAAGGCGTGCTGGGCGGCAGTTCCACCGGCACGCTGTTGGCCGCCGCGCTCAAGTATTGCCGCGCGCAGACCACGCCCAAGCGCGTGGTGGTGTTCGTCTGCGACACCGGCAACAAGTACCTGTCCAAGCAGTTCAACGATTACTGGATGCTGGACAACGGCTTTCTCGAGCGCACCCAGCACGGCGACCTGCGCGACCTGATCCTGCGCCCCTACGCGCAGCGCGACACCGTGGTGATCGGCCCGCACGAACCGCTGACCGTGGCCTACCAGCGCATGAAGCTCTACGACGTCTCGCAATTGCCGGTGATGGACGGCGAGCGCATCGTCGGCATCCTCGACGAGTCCGACCTGCTGCTGCACGTGCATGCCGACGGCGCGCGATTCGCGGACCCGGTCTCGACCGCGATGGTCAGCAAGCTCGAATTCGTCGACATGCGCACCGCGGTCACGCAGCTGATGCCGCTGTTCGACCGCGGCCACGTCGCCATTGTCATGGACGGGCCGAAGTTCCTCGGCCTGATCACCCGCATCGATCTGCTCAACTATCTGCGGCGGCGGGTCAACTGACGCCTCGTCCGCGCTGGAGTCGAGGATGCGGCTCGCAAGGAAGTGCCTTTGAGCAACAACCATGCCGCCGTCTGGCGCTGGCGCCGCCTGCAGGCCCTGCTGCGGCGTCTGCACGGCAGCCTGTCGCAGCGCGGCTGGCGCGGCACGCTGCGCCGGATCGTGCAGGAGTTCCGGCCGAACTCGTCCCGGGCATTGCCGATCGCGTTGCTGCCGCTCGACTGGGCGTTCGAACCTTTCAGCTTGCCGACCGTCGCCGTACCCGAGGTCTCGGTGATCATTCCGGTGCACGGGCAGCTGCCGTACACGCTCGCCTGCCTGCGTTCGATCACGGCGTGCGGTGCAGACACGGCGCTCGAGGTGATCGTCGTCGACGATGCTTCGCCGGATGCCAGCGCTGCCACGCTGGCGCGGATCGACGGGCTGCGGCTGCTGACCTTGCCGCACAACCTCGGTTTCGTCGGCGCCTGCAATGCGGGCGCGGGGATGGCGCGCGGACGTTATCTGTTGTTCCTCAACAACGATACCCAGGTCGTGCCCGGCTGGCTCGACGCGCTGCGCGCCTGCTTCGATGACGTGCCGGACTGCGGCATCGCCGGCGCGCGCCTGCTCTATCCCGACGGCCGCCTGCAGGAATGCGGTGCGCTGGTGTTTGCCGACGGCAGCGCCTGGAACTGCGGGCGCTTCGAGGAACCATCCGACCTGCGCTATCTGTACCGACGTGAATGCGACTACGTCTCGGGCGCCGCGCTGATGATTCCCGCAGCCCTGTTTCGCGAGATCGGCGGTTTCGATGCGCGCTACGCACCGGCCTATTACGAGGACACCGACCTTGCCTTCGCGGTGCGTGCGGCCGGGCGCCGGGCGCTGGTGCAGCCGGCGAGTACGGTGATCCATCGCGAGGGCGCGACGGCAGGCACCGATCCCGAGCGTGGCGTCAAGCGCCATCAGGCCGTGAATCGCGAACGATTTGCGGTGAAGTGGGCTGCGGCCCTGCGTGCGCAGCCGGAACCGGGCGTGCCCGTCGAGCGGGCGCTGCGGCGTGCCGACCGCCGCAGTCCCGCGTTGCTGGTGATCGAGAGCACCCTGCCGGACGCGACGCGCGATTCGGGCTCAGTGCGTCTGATCGAGATGCTGCGTCTTGCCGGCAGCCTCGGCTGGAGCGTGACCCTGCTGCCCGACGATGGTCGCGCGGACGTCGTGCTCGCCGCCCGCCTCGGCGCGGCGGGCGTGGCCGTCGTCACGCCGCGTGCGCCGCGTGCCTGGCTGCGCGAGCACGCGCGGGACTACGCTGCAGTACTGCTCAGCCGTTACGCGGTGGCATCCGTATGGCTGCCGCCGGTGCGTGCGTTGGCGCCGGGGATTCGAATCATCTTCGACACGGTCGATCTGCATCACCTGCGCGAAGCGCGCGCAGCGGCGGTGTCCGGCGCGAGCGGCAAGCGCGCCGCGGCATCGCGCCGGCGCGAACTGGACCTGATCGCCGCAAGCGACTGCACGCTGCTCACCAGCAGCGTCGAGCTCGACCTGGTGCGCCAGGCGCTTCCCGCGGCGAAGTTGCAACTGCTGGCCAATATCCACCACGTGCGCGAGCCTCGACATGGCTTTGCCGAGCGGCGCGATCTGCTGTTCATCGGTGGTTTTCAGCATCCGCCCAATGCCGACGCCGTGCGCTGGTTCGCCGAGGCCGTGCTGCCGCTGCTGCGCGAACGTCTGCCGGGCGTGCTGCTGCATGTGATCGGAACCGCCGATGCGCACAGCCGGCGAGCGCTGGCGTGCAATGACATCGTCATGCACGGAAGGGTGGACGACCTCGATCCCTGGCTGGATCGCTGCCGCGTCTCCGTCGCGCCGCTGCGCTTCGGCGCCGGTGTGAAGGGCAAGATCAACACCGCGATGAGCCGCGGCCTGCCGGTCGTCGCGACCACCGTCGCCGCCGAGGCGATGGGCCTGAGCGACGGGGACGACGTGCTGCTGGCCGACGCGCCCGACGCTTTTGCCGATGCCGTCATCCGGGCCTACACCGACGAGACCCTGTGGCTGCGCCTGTCCCGGGGTGGACTCGACAACGTGCGCCGGCATTTTTCACCGCAGCGGGCGCGCGACGCGCTGCTGCATGTGCTGGGTGGCGTGCCTGACCGCGCCGGGATGACGGTCTCGTAAGCCCGGCGCGGGCCGCGCGCGTTCAGGGCGCGTGGGGCGTGGCGATCAGTAGAATACCGACCGATGCGGCAGGCCCCGGACTGCGAGGCCTCGTGACCACCCTCGAAGTAACCGGCACCCCCATGACCAAGACCTCGCAAGCCCTCGGCCTCGGCACCCGCGCCATCCACGCGGGGCAGGCACCCGATCCATCGACCGGCGCGATCATGACGCCGATCTACGCCACCTCGACCTACGTGCAGGAGAGCCCGGGCAAGCACAAGGGCTACGAATACTCGCGCACGCAAAACCCCACGCGCATGGCCTTCGAGCGCTGCGTGGCCGATCTCGAGGGCGGCATCGCCGGCTTCGCCTTCGCCTCCGGACTGGCCGCCGCCAGCACCGTGCTCGACCTGCTCGACTCCGGCAGCCATGTCATCGCGATGGACGATCTGTACGGCGGCACTTATCGTTTGTTTGAGCGCGTGCGGCGGCGCTCGGCGGGGCTGGATTTCAGTTTCATCGACTTGAACGACGGCGCCGCGCTGAAGGCCGCGCTCAAGCCCGGCACGCGCATGATCTGGGCCGAGACGCCGACCAACCCGATGCTGAAACTGGTCGATCTGGCACGCGTCGGCAGCTTCGCCAGAAAGCACGACCTGATCCTGGTGGTGGACAACACCTTCTGCTCGCCGCTGCTGCAGCAGCCGCTCGCGTTCGGCGCCCATCTGGTGCTGCATTCGGCCACCAAGTACCTCAACGGCCATTCCGACATGGTCGGCGGCGTGGTGGTGGCGGGCACGACGGAGCTTGCCGACCGCATGGGCTTCCTGCAGAACTCGGTCGGCGCCGTGGCCGGACCGTTCGATGCCTTCCTTGCCCTGCGCGGCCTGAAGACCCTGCACCTGCGCATGCGCGCGCACTGCGAGAACGCGATGGAGCTGGCGCGCTGGCTGGAGCAGCATCCTGCGGTCGAGCGCGTGATCTATCCCGGCCTCAAGTCGCACCCGCAGCACAACCTGGCGCGCCGGCAGATGGCCGGTTACGGCGGCATCATCAGTCTCGAGATCAAGGGCGGGCTGAAGAAGGCGCGCAAGATGCTCGAGCGCTGCCAGCTGTTCGCGCTGGCCGAATCGCTCGGCGGCGTCGAGAGCCTGATCGAGCACCCGGCGATCATGACCCACGCTTCTATCCCGCCCGCACAACGCAAGCGGCTGGGCATCAGCGATGCACTGGTGAGGTTGTCGGTGGGGGTGGAGGATCTGGAGGATCTGCGTGGTGAATTGGAAGTCGCGCTGGCATGAGTCATAAACGTCTGCCCGCTCTGATCCGGAATGGTAGCGGGCACCGTTCACGTATCCATGCGCATGCAGGGTATCGAGCATGACGGAAGCAGAGAAATCGCCGCAACAAGCCCTGCTGGTGCTTGGCATGCATCGCAGCGGCACCTCGGCGGTCACGCGAGTGCTCAATCTCGCCGGGGCACGTCTGGGTGCAAGCCTCATGGGGGGCATCGAAGGCAACAATACCCACGGGTTCTGGGAACACCTGGACGCGGTCGCGCTCAACGAGCGCCTGCTGCACTGGTTTGGCCGCACATGGTTCGATCTCAGACCGTTGCCAGAGGGTTGGATGCATGCCTCGGCGACGACCGAAGCCATGGAGCAGATCCGTACGCTGATCGAACATGAATTTGCCGATGCGCCCTTGTGGGCACTGAAGGATCCGCGACTGTGCCTGCTGGCGCCGGCTTGGTTGAGAGCCATCGATGCGATGGGGATGACGACCACCTGCGTGGTGGTGGTGCGCCATCCCGAAGAGGTTGCCGCTTCGCTGTATGCACGCGACGGCCTGTCACGTGGTTATGCCTTCATGCTATGGGGCGAGTACCTGCTGGCTGCGCTGGAGGCGTCGCAGGGGCGGCCTTGCGTGGTCATTGATTACGCCGGTTTCCTCACCGATTGGCGGCCGGCATTGCAGGCGATCGCCGTGGCTTCCGGTTTCGCTGCAACGGCAGTCTGGCCGGCGCTGGATGAGGAGGCAGTCGGGCGCTTTCTGGATGCTTCCGAAAGACATCACCGCGCAGTCACGACAGTGCATGACGACCGCAACGATCCGCTAGCAGCGGTCGTCCACGAACTGCATGACGCACTGGTCGACATGCAGTTCGGCGAGCAGCAAGGTCAGCGCATTGCCGAGTTGAGTGCACGCTTCCGCACCCTGGCCGCAATAGTGCGCGCGCCGTTGCGTGATCAGTTCGAGCACGTTCAGGTGCACGTGCAGAGGGCGGAGCGTGCCGAACGACTGCTGACCGATGCGCTGGCGACGACGGATGAGATTACCCCCCGCGAGGCGGGCGCTGCCAGCAAGGGCAGCATCGACGTGGCAGGCATGCTGCGACGGCATAACCAGACGGCCGTCGAGCTTGCGCTATGGCGCGCCGAAGGTGAACGTTTGCAGGCCGAGCTGCGGTTCAGTCAGGCGCAGGGCGAGCGCCTGCAAGCCGAATTCGATGCCAGCCTTACGCAATGCGGGCGGCTGCGCGAAGAGCTTGAAGCAAGCCGAGAACTTCAGCGGGAATCAGTCGAACAGTTACGCGTAACTCGCGATCAGTCACAACGCGAACGCGAGGCGGATGCCCAGCAGCGACGGATGCTTGAGGCGCAGCTGGCTCGGATCCGGGCATCACGAAGCTGGCGTGTTACCGCGCCGTTGCGCAATCTGCGGCAACGCTCTGCATGGATGTGGCGCAACGTGATCAAGCGTTCATTGTTTCTGCTGATCCGGGGCTTCTACCGCAGTCTTCCTGTCAGCGATGCGGTGCGGTTTCGTCTGAAAGGTGCTCTGTTCAAGATATGCGCGCCGGTGCTTTCGCGCACTGGGCCCTATCGGCGCTGGCAGACGTTCCAGCAAGCCGAGCCCTTGACGCGAGCGTGGGATGCGGCGTCGGTGGCCACGACCGTGCCGCGACTCGGCCACGCAGAGTACACCGCGCAGGTTCTTGGCATGGCGTCTTCGAATCTCGGCGACGATCATGTCTCTTTCGACGAGGGGTCGTCGATTCCGACTGCGCCGCGGGTTCGCGCAATTGCGTTTTATCTGCCGCAGTTTCACCCCATTCCCGAGAACGACCGCTGGTGGGGACGCGGATTCACCGAGTGGACCAACGTCAGCAAGGCGGTTCCGCAGTTCGTCGGACACTATCAGCCCAGGCTTCCGGGAGAGCTGGGGTTCTATGACCTGCGGGTGCCCGACGTGATGCGGCGGCAGGTCGAGCTTGCACGACACTACGGCATCGGCGGCTTCTGTTTCCATTACTACTGGTTTGGCGGCAGGCGCCTGTTGGAGCGTCCACTCGAACAGTTTGTGGCGATGCGCGAACTCGATTTCCCGTTTTGTGTCTGCTGGGCCAACGAAAACTGGACGCGGCGCTGGGATGGCCACGAGCAGGATGTGCTGATGGCGCAAAACCACTCGCCGGAAGATGACCTCGCGTTCATCCGCACCCTCGAGCCGCTGCTGGTCGACGCCCGTTACATCCGCATCGCGGGGCGTCCGTTGCTGGTCGTTTATCGGCCCGCGCTGCTGCCGGATGCCAGTGCCACCGTGCAGCGCTGGCGTGAGCATTGCCGCATGGCGGGCATTGGCGAGATTTTTCTCGCCATGGCCCAGTTTGATGTCGAGGACCCGTGTCGGTTCGGCTTCGATGCTGCGATCGAGTTTCCGCCGCATGTCATCGCGCGCGACCTGCCGGCGATCAACGCCGATGTCGCGATCATCAACCCCGCTTATGCGGGTCATGTTGTGGACTACGCGCAAGTGGTCGCGCGCGCGCGCGCCAGACCGTCGCCGGACTATCCGCTGATCCGCGGCGTATTCCCGTCCTGGGACAACGAGGCACGCAAGCCTGCCCGCGGTTACACCTTTCTCGGCTCCACGCCCGCGCGTTATCGCGAATGGCTGCAGTTTGCCGGCGATTATGCGCAGGCCCATCCCGTGGCCGGCGAACGGTTGGTGTTCATCAACGCGTGGAACGAGTGGGCCGAGGGGGCCTATCTGGAGCCCGACCGGCGTTATGGCTATGCCTATCTGCAGGCGACCCGCGAGGCGCTGGTGTCATCGGGTGACTCCGGTGTGCCGAAGCCGATGAGTCGCGTCGTCGTGGTATCGCATGACGCTCACCCACACGGTGCGCAGTACCTCGCGCTGCACATGGCGCGCCATCTGGCTGCGGGCTTAGCCGCCGCGGTCGAGATCGTGCTGCTGGGCGATGGCATTCTGGGCGCAGAGTTCGCCGCCGCGGCGCCGATTCGTTCGCTGGCCGGACGTGACCCGGAAGGCCCCGAGGCGCGGTCGCTGGCGGCCGACCTGGCGGCGCGCGGTTTTGATCTGGCGTTCTGCAACACGACGGTATCGGGCCTGTTCGCCGGCACGCTGAGCGCGGCAGGCATCCGCGTCGTCGCCCTGGTGCACGAACTGCCGGGAGTGATTGCGCAGTTCAAGCTGGAGCGACACGCACGCATGCTGGCGCAGTCCGCGCATGCGGTGGTCTTCGCGGCCGTCGAGGTCCGCGATGCGTTTGCCAGCATCGCGCCGCTTGCGCCGGGTGTGGCCCATGTATGCCCGCAGGGCGTCTACAAGCGCAACCGGTATGTCATGGCAGCCGGTGTTGCAGATGCTCGTGCCGAGCTGCGTGCGCGGCTCGGTATCGATGCGGATGCCCGCATCGTGCTTGGCGTCGGTTACGCCGATCACCGCAAAGGGATCGACCGCTTCATCGAGGCGGGTATACGCGTACTGCGCGCCGATGCGCGTGCGCATTGTGTCTGGGTCGGGCATTGGGATACCACCCGCGAAGAACCGATGCGGCGCGCGATCACCGCGTCAGGCTATCAGAGCCGCTTCCATTTTCCCGGACGCCAGGCCGATACCGATCCCTATTACGCCGGAGCCGATATCTATGCATTGACCTCGCGCGAGGATCCGTTCCCCTCGGTGCTGTTGGAATCGCTTCAGGTCGGAGTGCCGGTCGTGGCATTTGCCGGCAGCGGCGGATTTGCCGCGCTGCTGGAAGGGGCGGGGCGCCTGGTGGCGCAAGACGATGTCGGTGCGTTTTCCGATCACGTTCTCGAATTGCTCGGCGACCGGCGGGAGGCGGCGCGCCTCGGCGCTGTCGGTGCGGCACGGATAGCGTCCGATTTCAGTTTCCGCGCCTATCTGTACGATCTGCTCGGTTTTGCCGGTCGTTCGCTGCCGCGGGTATCGGTGATTATTCCCAATTACAATTATGCCCGCTATCTGCGGGAGCGTCTCGCTTCGATCGCACGACAGTCGCTTCCGGTTTTCGAAGTCATCCTGCTTGATGACGCATCGACCGATGACAGCATTGCTGTGGCCAGGTCAGCCGCGCAGGAACTCGGACTTGATCTTCGCATCGTGGTCAATGCCACCAACTCGGGCTCGGTTTTCCAACAGTGGGCGCGCGGCGTCGAGTTGACCCGGGGAGATTTTGTCTGGATTGCCGAGGCCGACGATCTGGCCGAACCGGGATTTCTCGAGACGGTCGTGCCAGCGTTCGATGATACCGATGTGGTGATGAGCTATTGCCAGTCTTGTCAGATCGATGCGCAGGGCCGCACTCTGGCGGGGGACTACCATGCCTATACCGACGAGGTCTCAGCGACGCATTGGCGCCAGCCCTACCGCAACGAGGGCGAGGACGAGATACGACGCTATCTGGCGGTGAAGAACACGGTTCCCAACGTCAGCGCGGTGGTATTCCGACGTTCGGCGCTGCAGCAGGCGCTGGCGGACGCGCTGCCATCGATGCGGGAGTATCGCATTGCTGGCGACTGGCTGGCCTATGTGGCGGTGCTCTCCTGCGGAAGCGTTGCATTCGATCCCCGCAGCCTGAATCTGCATCGGCGTCATTCCCGGAGCGTGACCCTCGGTTCTGACCAGTGGCCACACCTGCTCGAAGTCATGCGCGCGCAACGCTGGATCAGACAACGGCACCCCCTGGCAGCGGAAGCCCGAGACAAGGCGGTGGACTATGCACAGAAGCTGTATCAACAATTCGGTCTGGCTACGCCTCAGATACCGACGATCGATCGGCACCGGATGACCGCGGCGTTGCTCGATTGATGTCACAGACCCGAATGGCGAGAGGAAGCCCGATGTTCAGCAACGCTCGCGACACCCTTAACCCGTGGTCCCGGCGGCTGGTGCGGACTCCGCGCAGATTCGAGCGGCGATCCCATCGAGGGGATCGCTTGCCTGGGCTCCGCCGGAACCGATACGGCGCAGCCCCATACGCCCAGAGGGTATCCTGGCCTAGTGGCACTGGCATTGCCAGTGTTGCGATGACGCTGTGTAGGCCTTCGTAGGTGATATGGCCATGCCAGTGACGACCGCGCAAGACTGGATCGAATCGCGTCCGTGGATCGATCGCGAGTTCGCCGATGTGCACGGTTATGTCGAAAAGGTTTCAGGGCGAGCGAGACATGACTTACAGCGCAAATTGCAGGAGTGGCGCGAGCGTGGGGTAGTTATTTTTGAACGTGCTGTCGATGTGTCACTGATTGACGCTCTGCTCGATGACGTTGAATATCTGCGCAAGCATCACCGTGATTTCGAACTCGGCGCCGAAATAAAGGGTGTACAGCGGTCGATTGCCGAGTTCAGCGCGGCTGACCTGGACTCAGATGGCGTAAAATTCAACAGTATTCACAGCATTTCGCACGCCGCAGCAATGCTGAGTCTTACTGCCGAGGTCACGGCGTTCCTCCGGCACATTTTTAAGTCACCGCCGTGCGTGCTGCAGTCGCTGACGTTTTATCGTGGCAGCCAGCAACCCGCACACATCGACTATCCGTATGTGCGCTGCCAGACCCGGCTGGCTCATCTTGCCGCCAGCTGGATCCCACTAGAAGACATCCATGCGGATTCGGGGCCACTGGCTTATTATCCGGGCTCGCACCGCACGGAACTCTCGGGGTTCTTCGACTGGGGGCAGGGCAGTATATTGATGGAGCCCGGGAGCGAGAGAACGCCGAGGGAGTTCGCCGACTATCTGTGGTCGCGGATGCGTGCGTGCGCGATCGAGCGGGAAATCTTCCTGCCCAAACGTGGCGACGTGCTGATCTGGCACGGTAATCTTGTACACGAGGGCACGGCTATCCGAGATCCTGCCCGCACGCGTAAATCTTATGTGACGCACTACACATCACTGCAGGGTTATCCACCCGCGCATCGACGAGCCGATGGCGCCGGAGTCTCCGCGCATGGTGGCTTTGCATACGATTATCCTTGGCTGAGCAATCCGCGCAAGTTGCCAAGCAGTAGCCAGCGCTGAGTCTTCCGTGATTGATTCAGTATGGCTGCGGCGTAGCGCTGACGTAGAGATCCAGCACCTGCGGATTCGCCAGCGCCTCGGTGTTCCTGACCGGCCGGCCGTTGACCACGTCGCGCACGGCGGTCTCGCTGATCTTGCCGGAGCGGGTGCGGGGAATGTCGGCGACCTGCAGGATCCGCGCGGGGACGTGGCGCGGGGTGGTGTTGGCGCGGATCTGCTGCTTGATGCGCTCGCGCAGGGCGTCGTCGAGGATCAACCCCTCGCGCAGGCGCACGAACAGCAGCACGTGCTCGTCGCTGTCGACGTGCTGCCCGACGGCGACGGACTCAAGCACCTCCGGCACCTGCTCGACCTGGCGGTAGATCTCCGCGGTGCCGATGCGCACGCCGCCGGGATTGAGCGTGGTGTCGGAGCGGCCGTGGATGATCACGCCGTCATGGGTGGTGATCTCGACGTAGTCGCCGTGGCACCAGACGTTGGGGATCCTGGCGAAATACGCGTTGCGGTATTTCTCGCCGTCGGGGTCGTTCCAGAAGCCGACCGGCATCGACGGGAAGGGCGCCAGGCAGGCCAGCTCGCCGGGTTCGCCGCGCACCGGGTTGCCGGCGTCATCGAGGGCTTCGACCTTCATGCCGAGGCCGCGGCACTGCAGTTCGCCGCGATACACCGGGCGCAGCGGGCAGCCCAGCGCGAAGCAGGAGACGATGTCGGTGCCGCCCGAGATCGAGGCCAGCATCAGGTCGGGCTTCACGTCGCGATAGACGTAGTCGAAACTCTCCGGCGCCAGCGGCGAACCGGTCGAGAGGACGGTGCGCAGGGCCGCCAGCTTGTGCGTCTCGCGCGGTTTGATGCCGGCCTTCTCGATCGCCGAGATCCACTTGGCGCTGGTGCCGAAGATGCTGATGCCGACCGCGTCGGCAAGATTCCACAGCGTGTTGCCGTCGGGATGGAACGGCGAGCCGTCGTAGAGCACCACGGTGGCGCCGACGGCCAGGCCGGACACCAGCCAGTTCCACATCATCCAGCCGCAGGTGGTGTAGTAGAAGATGCGGTCGTCGCGCTTGAGGTCGGTGTGCAGTACCAGCTCCTTGAGGTGCTGCAGCAGGGTGCCGCCGACGCCGTGGACGATGCACTTGGGCGCGCCGGTGGTGCCCGACGAATACATGATGTAGAGCGGATGATCGAAGGGCACCGGCTCGAATTCGAGCGGACGCTCCTCGGCTCCCGCGAAATCGGGCCAGGCCACCGCGCCGCGAATCCCGGCCAGATCGAGCGCGGCGCCGGAATAGGGCACCACCACCGTGCGCTCGATCGCGGGGATCCGCGCCAGGATGCCGCGCACCTTGTCCAGGCAGTCGAAACGCCTGCCGCCGTAAGGATAGGCATCGGCGCAGAACAGCACCTTGGGGGCGATCTGGCCGAAGCGATCGACCACACCCTCGACGCCGAAGTCCGGCGAGGTCGATGACCACGTCGCCCCCAGGGCCGTGGTCGCCAGCATGGCGATGACGGTTTCGGGCATGTTGGGCAGGAAGCCCGCCACGCGATCGCCGCTGCCGACGCCGGCCTGTTTCAGCGCGTGCGCGACCCGCGCCACGGCGTCGTGCAGCTCGACGTAGCTCAGCTGGCGCGCGTGGCCCCACTCGTTGCGGAAGACCAGCGCGGTGCGCTCATCGCGATAGCGCAGCAGGTTCTGCGCGAAGTTCAGGCGCACGTTCGGATACCAGCGCGCGCCGGGCATCCTGTCGCCGTCGACCAGCACCGGCTCGTGCTCGCCGCCGGCGCGGATGCCGCAGAAATCCCATACCAGCGGCCAGAACCTCTCCGGCTGGCGGATCGAGAATTCGTACAGCGGCGCGTAGCGGCGGATGTCGACGTTGCCGGTCTGTTCCTGCGCGAAACGCATGAAGCGGTTCAGGTTGGAGCGTTCGATGCGCTCGGCGCTGGGTTCCCAGATGGGCGTGGTCATGGTCGCTTCAATGCGGGGTATACCGCCATCCTAAGAAGTGCGGCCATGAAAGGGAACTGTGAGGACAGGCGGCGTGTGGAAGACCCTTCGCGTGGCTCAGGGTGACAAGCTGCTTGGCCCTTCGCGTGGCTCAGGGTGACAACGAAGTTGCTGAGGGAGCAGCCCGAAGGATCTTCTCCGCGGGAGCCGTCCCTGGGGCCGAAACATGGCCGTGGGGAAGACCCTTCACTGCGCTCCGGGTGACAAGCTGCGCTTCATGCGTCGTCGCGGGTGAGGGGCAGGAGCGGCCCGGGCTCACCCCAGCGCCTGCTCCAGTTCCGGCACGATCTTGAACAGGTCGCCGACCAGGCCGAAGTCGGCGACCTCGAAGATCGGCGCCTCGGCGTCCTTGTTGATGGCCACGATGGTGCCCGCGTCCTTGATCCCGGTGAGATGCTGGATGGCGCCGGAGATGCCGATGGCGACGTAGAGCTCGGGCGCGATGATCTTGCCGGTCTGGCCGACCTGCATGTCGCTGGGCACGTAGCCGGCATCGACGGCGGCGCGCGAGGCGCCGACCGCGGCGCCCAGCCGGTCGGCGAGCTTGAAGATGATGGCGAAGTGCTCCGCCGAGCCGACGCCGCGTCCGCCCGAGACCACGCGGCGGGCGCTCTGCAGGTCGGGGCGGTCGTTCTTGCCCTGCCGGAGTTCGATGAAGCGCGTGTGCGTGGGCAGTTCGACGGCCAGCGCCAGCGCCTCGATCGGCGCGGTCTGCGCGGCGGTGGCGGCCGCCGGCCACGAGGCCACGCGCACGCTGCCGATCACGACGGCGTCAGCGGGCGCCTCGACGTGCAGGACCGCGTTGCCGGCGTAGATCGGGCGTTGAAACGCGTGCGCGCCGTCGACGGCCATGATGTCGCTGACCTGGGCCACGCCCAGCAGCGCGGCCACCCGCGGCAGCAGGTCCTTGCCGAAGGTGGTGGACGGCGCGAGCAGGTGCGTGCAGTCCCTGGCCGCTGCGGCGACCTGCGGCGCCAGCACCGCGGCCAGCGCGTGGGCGTTCTCGGCACGCTCGACGGTCAGCACCTTGTCGACGCCGTCGAGCCGGGCGGCCTCGCTGGCGATGGCGCCCGTGCGGTCGGCCAGCACCAGCACGCGGATCGCGCCGCCGATGACCCTGGCGCAGGACACGCACTTGGCGGTGGCGGGATTGAGCTTGCCGTCCCGGTGTTCGGCGACGATCAGGATGGTGTTCATGGAGTGGGTCTTCAGTGGTGCGGAAGTGGTGAGGGCCGGGATCGTGTCACCCTGAGCGCAGCGAAGGGTCTTTCGTGCATGGAGACGTCGTTCCTGGGGATGAGGTCATCGCAGCCAGATCCTTCGACCTTCGGTCTCAGGATGGCAGCGTCCTGGGGATGCCGGCGTCGTGGGCACGGCAGCGTCCCGGGATGCCGGCCACCGGCGCGGGCGCGACCTGCTCACAGCAGTCCCTTGGCCTTCAGCGCGGCGACCAGTTCGGGCACGTCCTTGACCATCACACCCTTCTGCCGCCTGGGCGGCGGCGCCGTGGCGGTGGCCCGGAGGTAGTCACCGGATTCCACGCCCAGCGCTGCCAGCTCGATGGTCTCGATCGGCTTGGACTTGGCCTTCATGATGTCGGGCAGCTTGATGAAGCGCGGCTCGTTGAGGCGCAGGTCGGTGGTGATCACCGCCGGCAGGTCGATCTCGAGGACTTCGAGGCCGGCATCGACCTCGCGGGTGACGCGCGCGACGTCGCCGCTGACCTCGACCCTGGAGGCGAAGGTCGCCTGCGGCCGGCCCCACAGCGCGGCCAGCATCTGCCCGGTCTGGTTGTTGTCGTCGTCGATCGCCTGCTTGCCGAGGATCACCAGCCCGGGCTGCTCGCGCTCGACCAGCTTGAGCAGCACGCGCGCCGCGGTCAGCGGCTGCACGGCGCCGGCGCTGACCACGTGGATGGCGCGATTGGCGCCCATTGCCAGACCGTTGCGCAGATGGGGGGTGAGGTCGGCGGGGCCGATGCCGACCACGATGACGTCGGCCGCGAGACCCTTCTCGCGCAGACGCAGAGCCTCCTCCAGCGCGATCTCGTCGAACGGGTTGGCGGACTGCTTGACGCCCTCGGTGACCACGCCGGAGCCGTCGGGCTTCACCTGGATGCGCACGTTGTAGTCCACGACGCGCTTGTAGCCGACCAGGATCTTCATCGGGATTCCTTTCGTGCGGGCCCGCGCGTGCGGGCGAGGACAGGCAAACCGCGATTCTAACCCAGCGCATCGCGGCGCCCGTGGGACAGCGCGTCGCAGCGCGTCGCAGCGCGTGTAGGATGCGCTGCCATCCGAGGGAGCGATCGCGGCGTATGCGAATCCTGGTCTGCGGCGGCGCCGGTTACATCGGCGCGCACATGGTCAAGTGCCTGGCCGGGCACGGGCACGAGATCACCGTGTTCGACAATCTGGCGAGCGGGCATCGCGCGGCGGTGCAGTGGGGCACCCTGGTGGTCGGCGACGTGCTCGACCGCGCCGCGCTGGACGCCGTGTTCGCGCTGCAACGCCATGACGCCGTGATGCACTTCTGCGCGCGCTCGCTGGTCGGCGAGTCGGTGGTCGAGCCCTACGCCTGTTATCGCAACAACGTGGTCGGCACGCTGACCCTGCTCGAAGCGATGCGCGCGGCGGGCGTCGATCGCATCGTGTTCTCCTCGACCGCGGCGGTGTTCGGCAATCCGGTCACCGATCCGATCGACGAGGATCATCCGACCGCGCCGATC
>JAJYDI010000025.1 GCA_021777635.1 Pseudomonadota bacterium | reverse complement strand
GTTGGGAGAAGAACCAAGAAAAAGCCCCGCCGAAGCGGGGCTTTTGTAAGCAGCGATCATGCGACGCGATCAGAAATCCATGTCGCCCATGCCGCCCATGCCGCCCATGCCGCCCATGCCGCCGGGAGCGCCGGATGCGGCCTTGTCGTCCTTCTTCGGCGCCTCGGCCACCATCGCCTCGGTGGTGATCATCAGGCCAGCGATCGAGGCCGCGTTCTGCAGCGCCGTGCGGGTGACCTTGGTCGGATCGAGGATGCCCATCTCGAACATGTCGCCGAACTGGCCGGTGGCAGCGTTGTAGCCGTAGTTACCCTTGCCTTCGACGACCTTGTTCAGTACCACGCTGGGCTCTTCGCCGGCGTTGGACACGATCTCGCGCAACGGCGCTTCCATCGCGCGCTTGGCCATCGCGATGCCGTGTTCCTGGTCCTCGTTGTCGCCCTTGAGACCCTTGATCGCGGACAACGCGCGGATCAGCGCGACGCCGCCGCCCGGCACCACGCCTTCCTCGACCGCCGCACGCGTGGCGTGCAGGGCGTCCTCGACGCGCGCCTTCTTTTCCTTCATCTCGACTTCGGTCGCGGCGCCGACTTTAATCACCGCCACGCCGCCGGCCAGTTTGGCCACGCGCTCCTGCAGCTTCTCGCGATCGTAGTCGGAGCTGGTCTCCTCGATCTGCGCCTTGATCTGCTTGATGCGCGCCTCGATTGCCTTGCTGTCGCCGGCACCGTCGATCAGGGTGGTGTTCTCCTTGGAGACCTGCACCTTCTTGGCGCGGCCCAGATCCTTGATCGTGGCCTTCTCGAGTTGCAGGCCGACTTCCTCGGAGATCACCTGACCGCCGGTGAGGATCGCCATATCCTCGAGCATCGCCTTGCGGCGGTCGCCGAAGCCCGGTGCCTTGACCGCGCACACCTTGACGATGCCACGGATGGTGTTGACCACCAGTGTCGCCAGTGCCTCGCCCTCGACTTCCTCGGCGACGATCAGGAGTGGCTTGCCCGCCTTGGCCACCGCTTCCAGTACTGGCAGCAGTTCGCGCACGTTGGAGATCTTCTTGTCATGCAGCAGGATGTACGGGTCTTCCAAGTCGGCCTGCATCGACTGCTGGTTGTTGACGAAGTACGGCGACAGGTAGCCGCGATCGAACTGCATGCCCTCGACGACGTCGAACTCGTTCTCAAGGCCCGAGCCTTCTTCGACCGTGATCACGCCTTCCTTGCCAACCTTCTTCATGGCGTTGGCAATGATGCTGCCGATGTTCTCGTCGGAATTGGCCGAGATGGTGCCGACTTGGGCAATCGCCTTGTCGTCCGAGCACGGCTTGCTGAGCTTTTTCAGCTCGCCGACGGCGGCGCTGACGGCCTTGTCGATGCCGCGCTTGAGATCCATCGGGTTCATGCCCGCGGCGACCGCCTTCATGCCCTCGCGCAGCATGGCCTGGGCCAGCACGGTGGCAGTGGTGGTGCCGTCGCCGGCGATGTCGGAGGTCTTGGAGGCGACCTCCTTGACCATCTGTGCGCCCATGTTCTCGAACTTGTCGGCCAGTTCAATCTCCTTGGCGACGGAAACGCCGTCCTTGGTGATCGTCGGCGCGCCATAGCTCTTCTCGAGCACGACGTTGCGGCCCTTGGGGCCGAGGGTGATCTTGACCGCGTTGGCCAGAATGTTCACACCGCGCAGCATGCGGGCGCGGGCGTCTTCACTGAAACGGACTTCTTTGGCAGCCATGGGATTTACCTCGAAAGGAATGGGAAAAGCAGTCGGTAGCGGGACGGATCGCGTCCGCCCGGCGGGCGGATGCGGCGAGGCCGGATTCTGCTGCACCGGGTCGGCCGCCTGCGGCCTGGGAGTCGTGCGCGCGATCAGTGAATCGACATCGCGCAGCAGCGTGCCCTCAGTCCTTGAATACCGCTTGGATGTCTTCCTCGCGCATCACGAGGAGTTCTTCGCCGTCGACCTTGACCTCGGTGCCGGACCATTTGCCGAACAAGATGGTGTCGCCGGCCTTGACGTCGAGCGGACGCACCTTGCCGTCATCGAGCACCTTGCCGGCGCCGACGGCGATGACCTTGCCGCGGCTGGGCTTTTCGGCAGCGCTGTCGGGGATGACGATGCCACCGGCGGAAACCCGCTCTTCCTCGAGACGCTTGACGATCACACGATCATGCAGCGGACGCAGTTTCATGATGACTCCACCATTGGGTTGACGAAATTGGGACGGAACCTGCCCTGTTAGCACTCGGCAGTAGTGAGTGCCAATGCTAGCGACAGAAAACCCCCGCGTGAAGGGGGTCGCTCCTTGTCGACAAGGGGTGGGGCTGCCCGGTGCGCCTTTCAAGGGCGACATACCCGAGTCACTTGCGGGGACGCTGCGCCGGGCCCCGACGACTGACGACTATTGCGCCAGGCCTTGCACGACCGCGACGCCGCCTGTGCTAGCCTCGAACGGCCATGAGCGGTGTGGACATGAGCGTGCTTCTGGTCCTGTGCACCTGCCCGGATGCAGCCACCGGTGAACGCATCGCGTGGGCGTTGGTCGAAGAGCGGCTGGCGGCTTGCGTCAACCGCGTGCCGGGCCTGACATCGGTCTACCACTGGCAGGATGCAGTGGAGTCCGCCCCGGAGGAACTGCTGCTGATTAAGACCACCCGCGACACGTTTCCGGCGCTGCAGGCGCGTTTGCTGATGCTGCATCCATATGCGGTGCCGGAATTGATCGCGCTGCCGGTCGAGCAGGGCCACGCGCCCTATCTGGACTGGATACGTGCCGCGGTGACGCCGACGTAATCTCCCTGCGCGCGGGCCGGTCCCGTGCGCACCATGCAAGGGTATTCATCGTGAGCCTGATGCGCCGCGGCCTCGCCGCACTGCTGCTGCTGATCCTCCCCGGCTTGGCCGCGCACTCGCAGGAGACCGACGGTCTGCTGCCGGTGACCCAGGCGTTTCGTCTCGGTGCCCGCGTCGAGCCGGGCATGGTGCACCTGCACTGGACGATCGCCGACGGCTATTACCTGTACCGCCAGCGAATCCATGTCGTGACGAGAACCCCGAGCATCACCCTCGGCGCACTGGCGCTGCCAGCGGGCATCGTGCATCCGGACCCCTATCAAGGGCCGTCGGTGATCTACCGCCACAGTCTCGACGCAACCCTGCCGTACCGCGGCCACGGCCGCACCGTCACGCTCGCGGTCAGCATGCAGGGCTGTCACGAGGTCGATCCCAAGATCTGCTATCCGCCGCATACCGACCTGCTGACCCTGGTGCTGACCGGCGGCACACCGTCGGTCAGCACCAGCGCGGGCGCAGCCGTGCGCGCGGCGTTCGCGCCGCCGCCGCCGGCCGCCACAGCGAACGCGTTCGCGGACCGTGGCGGCGCATCCGTCACGCCCGTGACGCCCGCCAAGTCCGTGCCGCCATCCGCGGCGGCCGGCACCGCCGAGCAGCATCTGGCCGGGATGCTCGGTTCCAGCCGCCTGCTGGCGCTGGCGCTGTTTTTCCTCGGTGGTCTGGCGGTCGCATTCACGCCCTGTGTGCTGCCGATGATTCCGATCCTGTCCGGCTTGATCGCCGGCGGCGGAACGCGAGCCACGCCGCGTCGCGCCTTCGCGCTGTCGCTGGCCTATGTGGTGGGGGCCAGCGCGGTGTATGCCGCGGTCGGCGTGGTCGCCGGCCTGGTCGGCACGAATCTGCAGGCGTGGCTGCAACAGCCGCTGGTGGTGTGGGCGATGGCGCTGCTGTTCGTCGCGCTGGCGCTAAGCATGTTCGGGTTCTACGAGCTTCAGCTGCCCTCGCGCTGGCAGACGCGGCTGGCCGGCGCCAGCGATCGCCAGCGTGCTGGCTCGCTGCTCGGTGCGGCTGTGATGGGCCTGCTGTCGGCGCTGATCGTCACCTCCTGCGTGACCCCGGTGCTGGTCGCTGGCGTGCTCTACATCAGCCAGAGCGGCAGCCCGCTTTTCGGCGCGCTGGCGCTTTTCCTGTTCGGCCTCGGCATGGGCGTGCCGCTGATCGCCTTCGGTGTCGCCGCAGGCGTACTGCTGCCGAGGGCCGGCGCATGGATGAACGCGGTCAAGGCGGTGTTTGGCGTGCTGTTTCTCGGCCTGGCGATCTGGATGCTCGACCGCGTACTCGACGTGCGCTGGATCATGCTGCTGGCTGGCGCACTTCTGGTGGCGTCCGCGGTTTATCTAGGCGCACTGGAACGTCTGGCTGACGGCGCTTCCGGGTGGCGTCGGCTTTGGAAGGCACTGGGCGTGCTGTTGCTGCTGGCCGGAGCCGCCGAGATCGTCGGAGCCGCCGCTGGCGGCAAGGCGCTGCTGACGCCGCTTGCCAGGCTGGCCGCGACACGTGGCGGCAACACGGTTGCGACCGCTGCACTGGCGATGCAACCGGTCAAGACCGTTGCCGACGTCGAGCGCGCTGTCGCCGCCGCCGCCGCCGCAGGTCACCCGGCGATGCTGGACGTGTATGCCGACTGGTGCGTCAGCTGCAAGGCGATGGAGGCTGGCACGCTGGCCGATGCGCGCGTGCGCCAGGCACTGTCGGGCTTCGTACTGCTGCGCGCAAATGTCACCGCCAACGATGCGGCGGACCGCGCGCTGCTGGTGCACTACGGTCTGGTCGGTCCGCCGGGATTCCTGTTTTTCGGCCGCGACGGTCACGAGGACCGCGCCCGGCGCCTGATCGGCGAGGAGGGTGTCGACGGATTCCTCGCCCGTGTGCAGGCCGTGGCGGCACATGGACCGTAAGGCGCTGTTGCTGGTGCTGGGTCTGGCCGTGCTGGCGGGCCTCGGCGGGCTGCTTGCGGGTCGCTGGGGGCAGATGCGGCTGCCGCACCCGCCGCTCGGGCTATCGGTCCTGGGCATCGGCGATCGCGCCGACGCGCTGGTCCTGCCCGATCTTTACGGTAAGCCCACACCACTGGCCCGCTGGCACGGCAAGCTCGTGCTGTTGAACTTCTGGGCGAGTTGGTGCGGCCCGTGTCGCGAGGAGATGCCGGCGCTCGCGCGGGCGCAGACCGCGTATGCGGCGCGTGGCTTCAGCGTGATCGGCATCGCCATGGACGAGCCGGCGGCGGTCAAGGCCTACCTGGCGCAGGTACCGGTGGACTACCCGGTCCTGATCGGCCTCGACGCCAGTCCCGACCCCTCGCTGCGATTCGGCGACACCCGCGGCGCTTTGCCGTATAGCGTGCTGATAAGTCGCGACGGCCTGATCCTGCGCACCAGACTGGGTGCCTTCGCACCCGGCGAGCTGCGGCGCTGGATCGAGCCGGCCCTGTAACAGCAACGAACATCGCCGATCGGCGGCGATATGGACAACAACGGTTAAGCCGCGCAGACTTGCCCGCTCTGCCGCCCTGACGGCGCCCGGAAACGGACTGCGTGGCTGAGATCCTGGTCCTGCATGGCCCCAACCTCAACCTGCTGGGCAAGCGCGAGCCGGTCCATTACGGCGGCGCGACGCTGGCCGCGATCGATGCCGGGCTTCGTGCCGAGGCCGCCGCCGCCGGCCACACCCTGACCAGCTTCCAGTCCAATGCCGAACACGCCCTGATCGAGCGCGTTCACGCCGCGGCGGGCGAGGGCGTGGCGGCCATCCTGATCAACCCGGCCGGCTACACGCACACCAGCGTGGCCCTGCGCGATGCCCTGCTGGCAGCGGCGATCCCATTCGTCGAGGTGCATCTCAGCAACGTGCATGCGCGCGAGCCATTTCGCCGGCATTCGTATTTTTCCGACATCGCGATGGGCGTCGTCGCCGGATTCGGCGCCGACAGCTACCGGCTGGCGCTAGCCGCGGTGATCTCGCGGCTGCGCGCGGCGGACGCGTCGCCATGACGCGCTGACACGGATCCTCCCGGTCTGCCGCATCGCCCCCTTTTTCTGATTCGCTTGAACGAGGCACCCATGGACCTGCGCAAAATCAAAAAGCTGATCGATCTGCTGGAAGAGTCCAACCTCGCCGAGTTGGAAATCAAGGAGGGTGAGGAAGTCGTGCGCCTGTCGCGCGTGCCCAAGGCGGCGATGGCCACGACCGGAGCGGCGGCGTCGGCGCACGGGTCGCGCGACGCCGCCGCTCCGGTCGTGGCGGCGCCAGCGCCCGTCGCCGCCGTCCCGATTCCAGCGCCCGGCGCGCTTCCGCCGGGCCACGTCGTGCGCGCGCCGATGGTTGGCACCTTCTACACGTCGGCAAGTCCGGGCGCGGCGTCGTTCGTCAAGGTCGGTCAGGCGGTAAAGGCCGGCGACACCATCGGCATCATCGAGGCGATGAAGATGTTCAACCAGATCGAGGCCGACATCGCCGGCAATGTTACGGCGATCCTCGCCGAGAACGGCCAGCCGGTCGAGTTCGACGAACCGCTGTTTGTGATCGGCTGACATGCTCGAGAAAGTCCTGATCGCCAACCGCGGCGAAATCGCCCTGCGCGTGCTGCGCGCTTGCCACGCCTTGGGCATCAAGACGGTGGCCGTGCACTCCACCGCCGATCGCAACCTCAAGCACGTCGCCATGGCTGACGAGGCGGTGTGCATCGGCCCGGCGCCGGCCGCCGAGAGCTACCTCAATATCCCGGCGATCATCGCTGCCGCCGAGATCACCGACGCGCAAGCGATCCACCCCGGCTACGGTTTTCTGTCCGAGCGCGCCGACTTCGCCGAGCAGGTGGAACGCTCGGGCTTCGTATTCATCGGCCCGACCGCCGACGTGATCCGCCTGATGGGCGACAAGGTTGAGGCGATCAAGGCCATGCAGGCGGCTGGCGTGCCCTGCGTGCCGGGCTCCGACGGTCCACTGTCGGACGACAGCGATGCCAACCTGGCGACGGCGCGGCGCATCGGCTACCCGGTGATCATCAAGGCGGCGGGCGGCGGGGGCGGGCGCGGCATGCGCGTGGTTCATACCGAGGCGGCGCTGCTCAACAGCGTCGCAACGACGCGCGCCGAGGCCAAGGCGGCCTTCGGCAATGATCAGGTGTACATGGAGAAGTTCCTAGAGAACCCGCGCCACATTGAGATCCAGGTGCTGGCCGACGGCCAGGGCAACGCCGTGCACCTCGGCGAGCGCGACTGTTCGATGCAGCGTCGCCACCAGAAGGTGGTCGAGGAGGCCCCCGCGCCGGGCCTGACCGTCGCCCAGCGCGAGGCCATTGGCCGCGTCTGCGTCGAGGCCTGCGTGCGCATTGGCTATCGCGGCGCCGGCACTTTCGAGTTCCTCTACGAGAACGACCGGTTCTACTTCATCGAGATGAACACCCGCATCCAGGTCGAGCACCCGGTGACCGAGCTGATCACCGGCGTTGATCTGGTGCGCGAGCAGCTGATGATCGCCGCTGGCGAGAAACTGCGACTGCAGCAGGGCGACATCGTTCTGCGTGGCCACGCCATCGAGTGCCGTATCAACGCCGAGGATCCGGACAGCTTCATGCCATCGCCCGGCACGGTGTCGCTGTATCACCCGCCCGGTGGCCCCGGTGTGCGAGTTGATTCGCACTTATATTCCGGCTATCGCATCCCGCCCAACTACGATTCGATGGTCGGCAAACTGATAACCCACGGGATCGACCGTGAAACCGCGATCGCGCGCATGCGCATCGCGCTTGGGGAAATGGTCGTCGAGGGCATCAAGACCAACATTCCGCTGCAACAGCGCATCCTCGCCGACCCCGGCTTCCGCCAGGGCGGGCAGAATATTCACTACCTCGAAAAACGCATCGCCGAGCGCAAGGACAAGGGGATCAAGCTGGGGTCGTGAGTACTGTAGTCAGCGCTTCGGCGACACGCAGGCCCGCGGACGAGGAAGCAGCACGAAACGACTGTGAATCCGCGAAGAACGCGAATTCAGAAAGCCCTCGGCACCCTTGGCGGACAGGATCGGTCCGGCGTTGCGGGCAGCTGCCGAGGCCGGCGCTCCGTGGCAGCAGCGACAGGTCGGGCATATTCAGCCCGGCCGGCTGCGTGTGCTTCGCGAATGGGATGACTTGTGCGTGAAACGTCCTTGGCTATGCTCGGGATGAAGCCCTTTTTCTGACCCTCGCGCCTTGATGCTCCGCGGCTTTGCTTCTGGCTCCCACCCCACTCACGTCTCGTCCACCCATGCCCTTCCTCGAACTCGCCCTGACCGTCCATGCCGCGCAGCAGGAGTCCGCCGAAGCGGCGCTGGCCGATCTTGGCGCGCTGGCGGTGACGCTGGCCGACGCCGACGCCGAGACGCCGGACGAACGCGCGATATTCGAGCCAGGCGTGGGCGAGACGCCGCTGTGGGCGCAGGTTCGCATGCTGGTACTGTTTGCGGCTGGCGCCGATCGCCGCGGGCTGGCGGCGGCGCTGGCCGAACTGCTTCCGGAGCTGGAGCCCGATCATCTCGAGTTTTGCGAGGTGGCCGACCAGGACTGGGAGAGGGCGTGGATGGACCGCTACCAGCCGATGCGGTTCGGCCGGCGGCTATGGATCTATCCGTGGACTGTTGAACCCGCAGGGCTCGACGACGACGCAGTGGTGGTGCGCCTTGATCCGGGCTTGGCTTTTGGCACGGGCACGCATCCGACCACGGCGCTGTGCCTTGACTGGCTGGATGGCCTCGATCTCGCCGGCAGGTCACTGCTCGACTACGGGTGCGGCTCGGGCGTGCTGGCGATTGCCGCATTGAAGCTCGGTGCGATACGGGCGATAGGCGTGGACAACGATCCGCAGGCGCTGGCCGCCAGCGTTGACAACGCAGCGCGCAACGGCGTCGCCACGCAACTGGCGCTGCATGCGCCGGCGCTGTTGCCGCCGGTTGCCGCCGATGTGCTGGTGGCCAATATTCTTGCCGGACCACTGGTCGAGCTGGCACCGACGTTCGCCGCGCGGCTCGGGTCCGGCGCGCCGTTCGCAATTTCGGGCATCCTCGCCGGGCAGGAATCCGAGCTGCTTGCGCGCTACGCCGAATGCGGGTTTGTCGGTCTGGCGGTGACCGTGCGCGAAGGATGGGTGCGCATCGAAGGACGCCGCGGCTGACGCCGGCCGCGCCGTTACACTGCGTGCATGTACGCGCAATGCCCGATCTGCCTGACGGTTTACGCGCTTGACGCTGCGACCCTGGCGCAGGCGCGCGGCAGCGTGCGCTGCGGACATTGCGCTGCGGTTTTTGATGCGCTGG
This sequence comes from Pseudomonadota bacterium, assembly GCA_021777635.1. The sequence goes on along the minus strand of JAJYDI010000025.1, from coordinate 6,962 downwards.
TGACGCTGTCGGACGTGCTGCCGCCGGAGCCTTTCGAGAGCCTGCCCGCGCAGCTGCCGCAGCCGGATCCTCCGCAGCTGGTGATGCCGGTGTTCCGTCCGCCGCCTCAGCTGCAGTTCCCCGAAGAGCCAGGCGGGACTGCCGCGCCACCCGCGTTTGTGCGCCCGCGCAAGCCGCTCAAGCGCACGCGCTGGATCGCGGGCAGCGCGCTGCTGGCGCTGGTACTGGCGGCGCAGCTGGGCTGGGCGGAACGCGACGCGCTGGTGGTCGACGACGCCACACGGCCCTGGCTGGCCGCCATCTGCCGCGGGCTTCACTGCCGATTGCCGCTGGTGCAGGATCTGGCGGCGCTGAAGCTGACCTCACGTGACATCCGTCCGCACCCCTCGGTGGCGGGCGCGCTGATCATCAGCGCCACCCTGCGCAACGATGCCCCATTCACGCAGCCGTTCCCGGTGGTCGACGTCAGCCTGTCGGACCTAGATGAGAATCGCGTCGCGATGCGCCGTTTCCGGCCATCCGAATACATCCGTGATGCGGCGGTGCGCGCGCGCGGCCTGGCACCGGGAGCCAGTGCGGCACTGGTGTTCGAGGTCGAGGATCCGGGGAAGAATGCGGTCGCTTTCGAGTTCGGGTTCGAGTAGCGCGGCTGCTCGTCTTACGGTGCGCCCCGTACTCTGAAAATCGGTCGGCTGCGGGAGTATGCTTCCCAACCCGCTCTGCGCGGGACGCGACGAACGCGGATCAAACAAGCGCTCGTGCGAGGATTACCCCGGGGGATGGATCGTCGTGAACGTGGTCAAACTGCAACCCTCGGCGCCTGCTAATGGCGCCCAGGAAAGCGCGCTCGCCGCATGTGTCACGCAGATGGTGCGACGCTACTTGGCCGATCTCGGCGACACCGCTTGCGAGCCGGGCCTCCACGCGCTGCTGATGGCCGAAGTCGAGGCGCCGCTGCTGCGCGAGGTGATGGCCTGGCACGGTGGCAACCAGAGCCGCGCCGCAGCCGCGCTCGGCATCAACCGTGCCACCCTGCGCAAGAAACTTGCCGCCCGCGGCATCAGCTGAGACCGGCGGCCCTATACTTGGCGCCTTTTGCGGAGCCGCTCCGATGTTCGATGCGACCCTGTCCCAGGTACGCCGCGCCCTGCTGAGCGTGTCCGACAAGACCGGCTTGGCCGATCTGGCGCGCGCGCTGGATGCGCTGGGGGTCGAACTGGTATCCACCGGTGGCAGCGCGCGAGCCTTGCGCGAGGCCGGTTTGCCGGTGCGCGAGGTCAGCGACCTGACCGGGTTCCCCGAGATCATGGACGGCCGCGTCAAGACACTGCATCCGAAAGTGCATGGCGGCCTGCTCGGCCGGCGCGGCGCAGACGACGTGGTGATGCGCCAGCACGACATCGCGCCGATCGACCTGCTGGTGGTCAACCTGTATCCGTTCGAGCGCACCGTGGCGCGTCCGGACTGCACCCTGGACGAGGCGATTGAGCAGATTGACGTCGGCGGCCCGGCGATGCTGCGCGCGGCGGCCAAGAATCACGCGCATGTGGCCGTGGTGAGCGATCCGGCCGATTACGCGCCCCTGATCGAGGCGTTGCGCGGCGAGGGTGGCACGACCCTAGACCTGCGCCGACGGCTGGCGGCCAAGGCATTCGCGCACTCCGCCCGCTACGACGGCCTGATCGCCGACTGGCTGGGCGCGCGCGGCGACGGCGAGCACGTCGAGCCATTCGCGCCCACGCTGCACCTTGCGCTGCAGCGGGCGCAGACGCTGCGTTACGGCGAGAACCCGCATCAGGGCGGCGCGCTCTACCTTGAGTCGCAATCGCCGCCGGGCATCGCCGCGACCGCGCGCATGCTGGCGGGCAAGGAGCTTTCGTTCAACAACCTGGCCGACGCCGATGCCGCGCTCGAATGCGTCAAGGCGTTCCAGAAGGTGCCCGCCTGCGTCATCGTCAAGCACGCCAACCCCTGTGGGGTCGCTTTGGGTGCCGACATTCGCACCGCCTACGAGCGCGCCTATGCCTGCGATCCGACCTCGGCCTTCGGCGGCATCATCGCCTTCAACCAGCCGCTTGACGTGGCCACCGCCGAAGCGATCCTGACGCAGCAGTTCGTCGAGGTGGTGCTGGCGCCCGAGATCAGCCCAGCAGCTCTGGCGGTGTTCGCCAAGAAGCCCAACGTGCGCATGCTGGCCACGGGTGCCTGGCCGGAGCAGATGGCACCGCAGCGCGATTACAGGCGCATCGCCGGCGGCCTGCTGGTGCAGGATGCCGATCGCGACACCTTGTTGCTGAGCGACCTCAAGGTGGTCAGCCGGCGGGTGCCCGACGCCGAGGAACTGCGCGACCTGCTGTTCGCATGGCATGTGGCGATGTTCGTCAAGTCCAATGCGATCGTCTGCGCGCGTGACGGCCGTACTGTCGGCATCGGCGCCGGCCAGACGAGCCGTGTGATCAGTGCCCGCATCGCCACGCTCAAGGCCGCCGACGCCGGGCTCGAGATGCGCGGCAGCGTGCTGGCGTCGGACGCGTTTTTCCCGTTCCGTGACGGCATCGACACGGCGGCTTCGGCTGGTATCCGCGCGGTGATCCAGCCCGGAGGTTCGATGCGCGACGCCGAGGTGATCGCCGCTGCCGATGAACACGGCATGGCGATGGTGTTCACCGGCGTGCGTCACTTCCGCCACTGAGTAGCCTAAACAACAGAGGCGCTTCCCGCAGGTGGTGTTGCGCTCGAGCTCCGCTCGGCTGCGGCGAGGCAGCTGCGTCTGATCTCGATGTTGTCACCCAAGCGCAGCGAAGGGTCGGGGGTAGAGGATCACTACCCTGGAATGCGCACACGGTGGGGTCGTGGCGGCGATTCAGCGCTGCCAAGTGTAGAGCGTGTAGTACACCGGTCGCACCGGACCTTCGCGCGGATCGGGAATCAGGCGCCCCTGCGGATCGGCATAGAAGGTCTGCACCGGGCCATGTCTGGGGATGATGCGGATCATGGTGACGCGCCCCGCCACCCGGTATTCCTGGATCGTGTCGCCATCGCGCTTGCGCACATCGACGGTTGGCGGCGGCTCACCGCGCAGATCGTGCTCATCGTGGCGCAACGCGGCGTTCGGGAACACGCTGGCGTTGTGTGCGGGTGACGCGGGACTGACGCCGGGGTCATTGAGGCCCGGCGGTGGTGGCACGCTGGCGGGAGGCGCCGACTGCGCTGCCAGCGGCAGGGCGACGGCGCAGCTCAGCGCGGCGGCGAATCGGGCAAGGAGTTTCATGGCGGGCTCCAGAGCGGGCCTCTCATGGTAATCGCCATCGTCGGGGCTGGCGGATCACGTGCGAGAATCCGTTCATGTCCACGCTGATCCTGATTGACGGCTCCTCGTACCTCTATCGCGCCTTCCACGCGCTGCCGCCGCTGAGTAACGCGGCGGGCGAACCGACCGGCGCGCTGTTCGGCGTGGTGAACATGCTGCGCACGACGCTGGCGGCGAAGCCCGACTACGCCGCCTTCGTTGTCGATGCTTCCGGGCCGACCTTTCGCGACGCGCTGTATCCCGAGTACAAGGTCCAGCGTGCGCCGATGCCTGACGAACTGCGTGCGCAGATCGAGCCGATGCTGGCGATCGTCGCAGCGATGGGACTGCCGATCCTGCGCGTGCCGGGTGTGGAGGCCGACGACGTCATCGGAACCCTGGCGCTGCAGGCTGCCGCGGCCGGCATTACCGTGACGATCTCCACCGGAGACAAGGATTTCGCCCAACTGGTCGGAGCGCACGTGCGCCTGGTCAATACCATGAGCGGCAGCACCACCGACCGCGCCGGGGTGATCGCGAAGTTCGGCGTACCGCCGGAGCGCATCGTCGATCTGCTGGCGTTGATGGGCGACAGCGTTGATAACATCCCGGGCGTCGAGAAGTGCGGCCCCAAGACCGCGGCCAAGTGGTTGCAGGCGTACGACACGCTGGACGGCGTCATAGCCCATGCCGGTGCCATCGGCGGCAAGGTCGGGGAGAACCTGCGCGCGGCGCTGTCGCGGCTTCCGCTGTCGCGGTTACTGGCCACAATCAAGACCGACGTCGCATTGGAGCAGTCGCCGACCGATCTCGCGCCGCGTCCGCGCGACGTCGAGGCTCTGCGTGCGTTGTATACCCGCTACGGTTTCAGCGCGGCGCTGAAGGAGCTGGAAACGGTGAAAGCGGGGTCAGAGTCCGTTTCGCAAACCCAGCGCCCGAAGATGGGAATATTGCGGTCAGCAACGGACTCTGAGCTCGTTCCCGTTGCCGATCCCGCGATGGCGTCACCCGGCGAGTACGAGCTGGTGACGACCCCCGTGCAGCTCGACGCGTGGCTGGACAAGCTGCGCAAGGCTTCGCTGATCAGCTTCGACACCGAGACCACCAGCCTCGACGCGACGCGCGCGGACATCGTTGGCGTGTCCTTCGCGGTCGAACCCGGTCGCGCCGCCTACGTGCCGCTCGCGCATGAATATCCGGGCATGCCCGCGCAACTGGATCGCGCGGCGACCCTAGCGCGGCTACAGCCCGTCCTTGAGGACCCGCAGCGGCCGAAGCTTGGCCAGCACATCAAGTACGACATCAATGTGCTGGCGCGTCACGGTATCGCGCTGGCGGGGCTGGCCCACGACAGCATGCTCGAGTCCTATGTCTGGAACGCCACCGCGACGCGTCACGATATGGACACGCTGGCCGCGCGTTATCTCGGCTACACCACGGTCAAGTACAGCGATGTCACGGGCAAGGGCGTGCGGCAGATCCCCTTTGCCGCGGTCGACCTCGACACTGCCTGCCGCTACGCGGCCGAGGACGCCGACATCACCCTGCGCCTGCACCATGCGTTGTGGCCGAAGCTAACGAGCGTTCCAGCGCTGGTGCGCGTGTATCGCGAGATCGAAATTCCGCTGATCCCAGTGCTGGCGCGCATGGAGCGGCGGGGCGTGCTGATCGACGTCGCCGAACTCCGGCGACAGAGCGCCGACCTGGCGCGACGCATGCATGAGGCCGAGCGGCGCGCGGTCGCGATCGCCGGGCGCGAGTTCAACCTCGACTCGCCCAGACAGCTGCAGGCGCTGCTGTTCGATGAGCTCAAGTTGCCGGCCGTGCTGAAAACGCCGACAGGCCAGCCATCGACCAATGAGGAAGCCCTCGAGGCCATCGCCGACCAGCACGAGCTGCCGCGGCTGATCCTCGACTACCGCGGACTGGCCAAGCTGCGATCAACCTACACCGAGAAACTGCCGGAGATGGTCAACCCCGAGACCGGCCGCGTGCATACCAGCTATCACCAGGCGGTCGCCGGTACCGGGCGGCTGAGTTCGTCCGATCCCAACCTGCAAAACATCCCGATCCGCACCGACGATGGCCGGCGCATCCGCCAAGCTTTCATCGCGCCGCCGGGCTGGGTGATCCTCGCCGCCGACTACTCGCAGATCGAACTGCGCATCATGGCGCATTTGTCCGGCGACGAAGGGCTGCTGCGAGCATTCCGCGCCGGACTGGACGTCCACCGCGCCACCGCCGCCGAGGTGTTCGGCAAGACGCCCGATACGGTCGATGGCAACGAGCGCCGCGCCGCCAAGGCGATCAACTTCGGCCTGATGTACGGCATGAGTGCATTCGGGTTGGCGCGCCAGTTGGGCATCGGCCGCAACGAGGCCCAGGAGTACATGAACCGCTACTTCGCCCGCTATCCCGGTGTGCGCGCCTTTATGGACGCGACCCGCGAGCGCGCCGCGCTGGACGGCTATGTCGAGACCCTGTTCGGTCGCAGGCTGTACCTGGAGAACATCCGAGCCCGCAACGCCGCCAGCCGCGCCGGCGCCGAACGCGCGGCGATCAACGCGCCAATGCAGGGTACCGCCGCCGACATCATCAAGCGCGCAATGATCGCGGTCGATGCCTGGCTGGGTTCGCGCGATGACGCGCGGCTTCTGCTGCAGGTCCACGACGAGCTGGTGCTCGAAGTGCGCGCGGACGCCATGGCGACCGTGCGCACCGAGGTCAGCGCGCGCATGAGCGCTGCGGCCGAGCTCGCCGTGCCGCTGGTGGTCGATGTCGGCACGGGTCCCAACTGGGACGTGGCGCATTGAGACCCATGCACCGGTGATCTGGCGCAAGCAGCCGGTTTGGCGGTGCGCTGAACGATCAATAAATTTTTTCTTGGCCCGTTGAACTTTCACCGTGGTGAGCCCATCTAAGACTTCGGACGCACGCAACGGCGTCCATCGCGGCCACGATCCCCTCCCCTGGATCCGGTCGCACGGAGCAAGACCTCTCCCCGGGTCTTGCTCCATCCCCGGCCCCGAAGGCTCCCCCCTAGCCTTCGGGGCTTTTTCATTCCATGGCCCTGATTGGTTCCTGCAACCTGGTCCCGGCCCTCAGGTACGCAGGCCCACGCCACGCCGGAGCAGAGTGATCGCCACCCAGCCCAGCACCAGCATCAGACCGAGCATGACCGCGTAGGCGGGACGCAGCGCGATGTCGCCAGCGCCAAGCATGCCGTCGCGAAACGCGCTGACCATGTACAGGATCGGATTGGCATGCGATATCTCGCGCCATGGGGCCGGCAACTGATCGACCGAATAGAACACGCCGCCGAGGTAGGTCAGCGGGGTGAGCACGAAGGTCGGCACCAATGCGATGTCGTCGAATTTGCGCGCATAGACCGCGTTGATGAAACCGGCCAGCGAAAACACCACCGAGGCCAGCAGCACGCTGCTCGCGGTTACCCACGGATTGACCACGGTGAGATGGGTGAAGAACAGTGAAAGTGCAAGCACGATCGCGCCGACTAGCAGCCCGCGCAGCACCGCACCGAGCACGTAGCCGCCGAGGATCACCAGCGGCGGCATCGGCGAGACCAGCATCTCCTCGACGTAGCGGCCGAACTTGGCGCCGAAGAACGAGCTGGTGATGTTGCCGTAGCTGTTGGTGATCACGCTCATCATCA
>JAJYDI010000024.1 GCA_021777635.1 Pseudomonadota bacterium | reverse complement strand
GCCCGCGGCGCCGGCCGCGGCACCGGCCGCCCCGACGACTGTCGCGGCGCCTGCCGCCAGCGGCACCGCTCCAGCCGCCGCCAGCAGTGCCGCCCATGCGGCAACGACGGCTGCGGCCGAAGTCAAGACCGCTGCCGGAAACGCCATGGACAAAGCCAAGACCGCAGCAGAAAAGGCCAAGGCCGCGGCGGAGAAGGCAAAGGCAGCAGTGGGCAAGGTCGGAGGCTGACGCCCGCCCGATTCGTCAGGTGAGACAAACCGGCCGCCGCGTGCGGCCGGTTTGTCTGGGGCGGCAGGCGCGCGGAACGTATCATTGCGACTCCGTTTTACCGGAAGCATCCGCATGGCCCTGCTCGAATCCCGTCTCGATCCGCGCAGCGACGAATTCCAGACCAACGCAAAGCACTTGCGCGCGCAGGTCGAGGCATTGCGCGCCGAACTGGCGCGGGTCGCCGAGGGCGGCGGAGCCGATGCGCGCGACAAGCACGCAGCGCGCGGCAAGCTGCTGCCGCGCGAACGCATCGACGCCCTTCTCGATCCGGGCTCGCCGTTCCTCGAATTGTCACCGCTGGCCGCACATGGACTTTATGCGGATCAGGCGCCGGCCGCCGGCCTGATCACCGGCATCGGCCGCGTAAGCGGCGTTGAAGTGATGGTGGTCGCCAACGATGCCACGGTAAAGGGCGGCACCTACCTCCCGATCACCGTCAAGAAGCATCTGCGCGCGCAGGAAATCGCGCTCGAGAATCGTCTGCCCTGCATCTACCTGGTCGATTCGGGTGGAGCGTTCCTGCCTTTGCAGGATGAGGTGTTCCCGGATCGCGAGCACTTCGGCCGCATCTTCTACAACCAGGCGCGGATGAGCGCGCTTGGCATCGCACAGCTCGCGGTCGTGATGGGTTCCTGCACGGCCGGCGGCGCCTACGTGCCGGCGATGAGTGACGAGACCATCATCGTCAGGAACCAAGGCACGATTTTTCTCGGTGGCCCGCCGCTGGTGAAGGCCGCCACCGGAGAGATCGTCGACGCCGAGACCCTGGGTGGCGCGGATGTGCACACGGCCATCTCGGGCGTCGCCGATCACTACGCCGAGAACGACCGCCATGCCCTGGCGCTGGCGCGCGAGGCGGTCGCCCGCCTCAATCGCGTCAAGCCGATGCCGCTCGCTCTGCGCGAGCCGGTGGCGCCGCTCTACCCGGCCGAGGAGCTCTACGGCGTGGTCCCGGCCGACATCCGCCGGCCCTATGACGTGCGCGAGGTCATCGCGCGCCTGGTCGACGGCTCGGAATTCCACGAGTTCAAGGCGCGCTACGGCAAGACCTTGGTCACCGGCTTCGCCCATCTGCATGGCTATCCGGTGGCGATCATCGCCAACAACGGCATCCTGTTCTCCGAGTCCGCGCTGAAGGGCGCGCACTTCATCGAACTGGCCAACCAGCGCGGCGTACCGCTGGTGTTCCTGCAGAACATCACCGGCTTCATGGTCGGCAAGAAGTACGAGAATGCCGGCATCGCCAAGGACGGCGCCAAGATGGTCACGGCCGTGGCCTGTTCCTCGGTCCCCAAGTTTACCGTGGTGATCGGCGGCAGCTTCGGCGCGGGCAACTACGCCATGTGCGGCCGGGCCTACGGCGGGCGCTTTTTGTGGATGTGGCCCAACGCACGCATCAGCGTGATGGGCGGCGAGCAGGCCGCCGGCGTGCTGGCCACCGTCAAGCGCGACGGACTGGAAGCCGCGGGCAAGACGTGGAGCGCTGCGGACGAAGAGGCCTTCAAGGCGCCGATCCGCGACCAGTACGAACGTCAGGGCCACCCGTGGTACGCCAGCGCGCGGCTGTGGGACGACGGCATCATCGATCCAGCCGATACCCGCCGCGTGCTGGCGCTCGCGATCTCGGCCAGCCTCAACGCGCCGATCGAGCCAGCGCGCTACGGCGTGTTCCGGATGTGACCTGCGCTCCAACCCGCGAGGGGTCCAGGCAGCAGCGGGCGCGGATTCGCCACCCTCAGAAAAACTCGTACTCCAGCTGGAAGCGCATCGGTGACGTACTGCTGCGCGCGGCTGTCCGGACTGCCGGGCCAGTCCTGCGCGCCGCCGCGTAACTCGATCTCCCACTCGCGGTCGCTGACCTGCAGCATGTAGACCTTCTCGGCCGGGCTGGCCTGTGCCAGCGCCGGAATGCAGGAAAGCAGCAGCAAGGCGAGCGGGCCATGGAGCAGGCAAAACCGTCGGCTTCGATGCATCGAGGTACCCCTTGGCGTGGAATCGGAGCGAGCGGAGCCGACGCGCCGCGAGGACACGGTGATTGCAAAACAGGGAATCTCAGCCGGCCACGGCTTGCCGCGACGCTGCCGAATGCGTCCGGCGTGCCGCCTTGCCCGCCCTGCGCATGCCGACGGCCAGCGCCGCGACCGTCGCCAGCCAGGCCAGCAGTTGGGTCGGCGCCAGCCGCACCGTATAGCCCGTCAGCACATGCACTGGCCCGGCAGCGAGTGCTCACTGAGCAGCGCGGAGCTGTTCCACAGCGGTTCGCCCAGCGCCGGCAGCAGATCCGCCTGCACCAGCAACGCCACGGCATCGCTCGCGAGCCCGGCCGCCAGCAGGACCAGCAAGGCGTTGGACGTACAGCAGCAGACCGACCACCATGCCGGCCGCGAGGCCCATCGCCAGCCCTGCATCGAGGTGACCGGCACCACCGGCAAGCATGCCGTAGAGGAACAGCACCACCTCCGAACCTTCCCGCAGCACTGCCAGCGCCGCGACCGCGACCAGCACGACCCGCGGGCTGGCACCGACGCGAACGGCCTCTCCCATGCCCTGCATCCGGGTGGCCAGCTCGCGTCCGTGCGATGCCATCCAGACGACATGCCAGGCGATCATCAGCACCGCCACCAACAACACCGTCGCGTTGAAGACTTCCTGACCGGCGCTGCTGAACAGCGCGGCGATGCGACCGGCGCCCAGCGCCACCAGCAGGGCGCCCAGCACGCCGAGACCGATGCCGCCCAGGAGCGCCGTACCGCGGCGCGGCACGCCGCTTGTAGCCGCGGCCACGATCGAGATGACCAGCGCCACCTCGACCACTTCACGGAAGACCAGCAGGGCGATCGCGAGCATCAGGTCACTCCACGCGCTGCACGCCCTGCGCCATCGCGGGGTTGAACTCGCCGAAAAAGCGGTACCGCCCCGGCGGCAGCGGACCGACGAAGATCACCGCGCTGCTGTTGGGCAGGATCAGCCTCTCGCGGTCGAAGTCGTCGCTCTCGAATTCCTCCGGCATGGCGTCGCGGTTCTCGATCACCAGCTTCACCGTGGTGTTGGCGGGGATCGTCAGCGCGGCCGGCTGGAAGCGGTGATTCACGATCTGCAGCCGCAGCGACGGCGGTTCAGCGGCGGTCGATCGCCCTGCTCCGAGTGCAGCCAGCACCAAGGCGGCAGGCCAGCAGATAACGACGCGCAGCAGCATGAGCGGTCCCCGGTTGACACCTCCAATGCTAACGATTCTCATTCGCTACGGCAACCGGAGCCCGAACTCCGCGTCCGTCCCGCTATCATTCCCGCCCTGCCCGGAGTTCCCATGTCCGATCCGATCGAGATTCGCCGCCAGGGTGCGACCCTGACCCTGACCCTCGCGCGCCCGCAGGTGCACAACGCCTTCGACGACCTGCTGATCGCACGGCTGGACGCTGCCCTGCTCGAGGCTGACGCCGACCCCGGGGTGCGCGCCGTGGTGCTGACCGGCGCCGGCGGCACGTTCTCGGCCGGAGCGGATCTCGGCTGGATGCGGCGCATGGCCGGCGCCTCGGCCGAGGAAAACCGTGCCGACGCCCTGCGCCTCGCGGCGCTGATGCGCACCCTCAACTTCCTGACCAAGCCGACGATCGCCCGAGTCAACGGCGCGGCCTACGGCGGCGGCGTCGGACTGATCGCGTGCTGCGACATCGCGATCGGCATCGCGGGTAGCAAGTTCGCGCTGAGCGAAGTCAAGTTGGGCCTGGTACCGGCAGTGATCTCGCCTTACGTGAGCGCCGCGATCGGCGCCCGCCAAGCGCGGCGGCTGTTCGTCAGCGGTGAGGTGTTCGATGCAGCCGAAGCCCTGCGCATCGGGCTACTGCACGAGTGCGTGCCGGCCATGGATCTGGACGTGGCGGTCGATCGCAACCTGCATGCGCTGGGCAAGGGCGGGCCGCTGGCCCAGCACGCTGCCAAGCGTCTCGCGCTGCGGCTGGCCGGAATGACCCCTGACAGCGCTGACGCGCTCGACCGCGAGCACGCCGCGCTGATCGCCGCATTGCGAGTGTCGCCGGAAGGCCAGGACGGCCTGGGTGCGTTTCTCGAAAAGCGACCGCCACGCTGGGTCACGCCCGACGCATGAACACGACCCGGCGCATGTTCCGACGCATCCTCATTGCCAACCGCGGCGAGATCGCCTGCCGCATCATCCGTACCTGCCGCCGACTCGGCATCGAAACCGTTGCCGTCTACTCACAAGCCGACGCGGCGGCCCAGCACGCGCGACTGGCCGATCGCGCGCTGCCGATCGGCGGCCCGCGGCCGCAGGACAGCTATCTGCGGCAGGAGGCGATTCTGGCCGCGGCGCAGCTCAGCGGGGCCGAAGCCATCCACCCCGGATACGGCTTTCTCTCGGAAAATGCCGACTTCGCCGAGGCCGTCGAGCGCGAGGGCCTGGTGTTCATCGGCCCACGCGCGGTGTCGATGCGCACGATGGGTTCCAAGGCCGGCGCCAAGGACCGGATGGCGGCGCACGGCGTACCGGTGGTGCCCGGATACACCGGGGAAGACCAGGACCCGCGGCATCTCGCGCGCGAGGCGGCGCGAGTCGGGTTTCCACTGATGATCAAGGCCGCGCACGGCGGCGGCGGCAAGGGCATGCGCATCGTGCGCGACATGGACGCCTTCGCCGCGGCGCTGGAATCCTGCCAGCGTGAGTCAAAGAGCGCCTTCGGCCGTGACCGCGTGCTGCTCGAACGCTACATCGAAACCCCGCGTCACATCGAGTTCCAGATCTTCGGCGACGCGCACGGTCAGGTGATCCATCTCGGCGAGCGCGAGTGCTCGGCGCAACGCCGCTACCAGAAGGTGCTGGAGGAGACGCCGTCGCCTTTCCTCACACCCGAGTTGCGTATCCGAATGGGCGACGCCGCGGTGGCTGCGGGGCGCGCGCTGGACTACGTCAATGCAGGCACCGTCGAGTTCATCGTCGGACCGCAGGGCGACTTCCACTTCATGGAAATCAACACCCGGCTGCAGGTCGAGCATCCAGTTACCGAAATGGTCACCGGACTGGATCTGGTCGAATGGCAACTGCGCGTCGCCGCCGGCGAGCCCTTGCCACTGACACAGGCGCAGGTGCATAGCCGCGGGCACGCGATCGAGCTGCGCCTTTACGCCGAGGACCCGGCGCAGGGCTTCCTGCCCGGATCAGGACGCCTCGAGCGCCTCGACTTGCCGTCGCCGTCGCCCCATGTGCGGATCGATGCGGGGGTGATCGCCGGCGATGCGGTGACGATCTTCTACGACCCGATGATCGCCAAGCTAATCGTCCATGATGACGACCGCGCGCGCGCGCTGGCGCGCATGCGCGAAGCGCTGGCGGCGTGCTTGATCGCAGGCCCGAAATCGAACATCGCCTTCCTCGAGGCGCTGATTCGCCATCCGGCCGTGGTCGAGGGCCGCATCGACAGCAGCTACCTCGACCGCCATCTCGACGAGTTCCTGCCCGCTGATACCACGCCGGACCCGCGGACACTCGCGGCGGCGGCGCTGGCAGTGCTGCTTGACGACGAGGCGCTTGCCGCAGGGCCCGCCAGTGGCGCCGATCACCATTCTCCCTGGCGCGCAGCCGACGCCTGGCGCCTTGGCGGCCCGGGCGAGCGGCGCGTGCTGCTCGCCCATGGCGGCCAGCGCCACCTCACGACCGCCAGCGGAAGCGGCGGCCGCTACCTGCTGCACAGCACGGCGGGTCGCTTCGAGGTCACCGAGGCGCGGCTCGCCGAAGGCTGGCTCAGCGCCGCGCTGGATGGCGCCATGCAGCGATGGCGGATCCACCTTCACGCCGACCGCGTCGAGGTGCATGACGGCAGTCGCCGCCACGCCTTCGAGCACCCATCGGCGTTGGCGACCGCGTCCGCAGCGACGGCCGACAGCGACCGTGTCCTCGCGCCCATGCCTGGCCGCATCGTGCTGGTGCGTACCCGCATCGGGGCCGAGGTGGCGGCCGGCGAAGAGCTGCTGGTGATGGAAGCGATGAAGATGGAGCTGGCGTTGAAGGCTCCGCGCGCCGGCACCATCGCCGCCGTCGGCATCGAGGTCGGCGACTTCGTCGAGGCCGACGCAATGCTGATACGGTTCGCCGATGCGTCCTGAGCCGCGCGTCCGTCACCTGCGGCGATCCCGCCGAATCTCGTCATGAGTATCCTTCCTGCCCACATCCGCATCGTCGAGGTCAGTCCGCGTGACGGTCTGCAGAACGAGTCGGCGCCGGTGCCGACTTCCGTCAAAGTCGAGCTGATCGATCGTCTCGCCGCCTGCGGCCTGCCGGTGATCGAGGCCACCAGCTTTGTCAGCCCTCGGCGGGTACCGCAGTTGGCCGACGGCGCCCAGGTACTGGCCGGCATCCATCGCCGCGCCGGGGTGCGCTATCCCGTGCTGGTGCCCAACATGCAGGGGTACACGGCAGCGCGCGCGGCGGGTGCCGACGAAATCGCGGTGTTCACCGCCGCATCCGAAGCATTCAACCGCAAGAACATCAACGCCTCGATCGACGAATCGCTGGAGCGTTTCGTGCCTGTGCTCGAGCATGCCCGCGCCGAGAACGTTCGTGTGCGTGGCTATGTGTCGACGGTGCTGGGCTGTCCCTACCAGGGCGATGTCCCGCTGACCGATGTGGTGCGCGTCGCCGCGCGCCTGCATGCGCTCGGCTGCGCGGAGATCTCGCTGGGCGACACCATTGGCGTCGGAACCCCGCGGCGGGCGCGGGCCATGCTGCGAGCCGTCGCCAGGGAGGTCCCGCTCGCGGCGTTGGCGGTGCACTTCCATGACACCTACGGCCAGGCGCTGGCCAACATCCTCGCCTGCATCGAGGAAGGGGTCGGCATAGTCGACAGCGCGGTCGCAGGAACCGGCGGCTGCCCCTATGCGCGCGGCGCTACGGGCAACGTCGCCAGCGAGGACGTGGTTTACATGCTGCACGGCATGGGCATCGCCACCGGCATCGATCTGCCGGGCCTGATCGCCGTCGGGCAGTGGCTGTCCGCCCAGCTCGGACGAGCCACGGCCAGCCGCGTTGCACGCGCCATGACCTGAGGTCAACGGCCCGCTTCGCACTTGCGGGCGCGGTGCTATGCTCGAAACCGCTTTGGCCGATGGGCGCTGACAGGGGGCCCCGTGCGGCAGTCGCTGCCGTCAATCGCCGCTGTCCCGGATCGGGTCGCCGCTGTCGATGCGGCGATCACGGGTCCCCTGCATGCCCTGTTTCCGCTGCTTGACGCCCTGCCCGAGGCATTGCTGCTGCTCAATCGCGAGGGCTGCGTGCTCGCCGCCAACCGCACTGCCTGCGACCTGTACCGCCAGCCCGCGGCGGAACTGCAGGGCCTGGCACTGGCGGCCCTCGATCCGGCGCTTTCGCCACTGGCTCTCGCCGATGCGGCCACGCGCGTCGAAAGCGGTGCCGAGCTGCATCTGAGTGGCAGCCATCGCCGCGCCGACGGCAGCTTGTTTGCCGCCGATCTCTGGCTGCGTGCCTGCAGCGGCCCCGGCGGGGCGAGACTGCTCGCGCGCGTGCGCCCCGCACACCCACCTGCCGGCACCGAGGACGACGCCCGCTATCGCCTGCTGCTGCAGGCAATGGACAAGGGCGTGCTGATCCAGGACGCCGGGGGCCAGATTGTCGCGGTCAACCCCGCCGCCTGCCGCATTCTCGGTCTCAGCGAGACCGAAATCCTGCAGGTGCGCCGCGAGGTGCTGCGCGAATGGCGCGTGGTGGACGAACACGGCACGCTGGTGGCATTCGAGGACCTGGCCGGCAATCGCGCGCTGCGCGATGGCCGCAGCATCGAGAGCACGCTGCTCGGCGTGTACTTGCCGCATCTGCACGCCTATCGCTGGCTGTCGCTTTCCGCCGTGCCGCAGTTCCGCGACGGCGACACGCGGCCGTTCCAGGTGGTGTCGACCTTCAGCGACGTCAGCACGCTGAAGCGACAAGCGGACTTGTTCGACGAGACGCAGCGGCTGGCCGGCATCGGCGGCTGGGAGATCGATGACGCGCACGGAGTGACCTACTGGACCGACGAGATGTACCGCATCCACGACCTGCCAGCGGGGGTGACCGTCAGCGAAGCCCGTGCGCTGGATTTCATCGACCCCGAGGACCGCCCGTTGCTGGAACGCGGGCTGCTGGAAGCGCGCACGCAGGCACGGACGTTCGACCTGGAACTGCGACTGCACAGCGCGATCGGGCGCCGGCGCTGGGTGCGCAGCCTGGGCAAGCCGCTACTGCACGAGGGCCGCGTGTTCGGCGTCACCGGCAGCGTGCAGGACATCACCGAGCGCAAGCTGGTCGAGGAACAGCTCAAGCGCCAGGCGACCACCGATCGCGTCACCGGCCTGCCCAACCGCGATACCCTGCTGGCGCAGCTGACGCAGGCGGTCGCCGACGCGCACGCCGCCGCCCCGGTGGTGCTGTACGTCGATCTCGATCGCTTCAAGGTCGTCAACGACGTGCTCGGCCACATCGAGGGCGACCGCCTGCTGATCGCCGCAGCCGAACGCCTCGGCCGCACCATCGCCGGCAGCCACGCCGTGCTGGCGCGCTGGGGCAGCGACGAGTTTGCCCTGTTCCTGCAGGCGGCGACGGGATCCGCCGTGCAGGAACAGATCGCCGAACGCATCGTCAATGCATTCCGTCAGCCGCTGCGCCACGGTGGCGAAGAATTCACCCTCACCGCATCGGTCGGCATCGCTGCCTTTCCCGCGCACGGGCGCACGGCACAGCAGTTGGTGCGCAACGCCGAGGCGGCCATGCTCGAGGTCAAGCGCCGCGGTCGCGACGGCTGGCAGGCATTCACCCCCGGTCTTGAGCAGGCGATCGATGAACGCCAGCGCATCGAATCGGCGCTGCGGCGCGCACTCGATGCCGGCGAATTCCGCCTCGCCTGGCAGCCCAAGGTGGCCCTGGCGCGAGGCCGCATCCATGGCCTCGAGGCCCTGCTGCGTTGGCGCAGCGGGAGCCTTGGCGAGATTGCCCCGGCGCAGTTCGTGCCGCATGCGGAAAACTCTGGCGAGATCGTGCATATCGGCGCCTGGGTGATCGTCGACGCCTGCCGGCAATTGCGCGCATGGCATGATCAGGGAATGGCACCGGCTCACGCCGCGGTCAACGTGTCGTTCCGCCAGCTGTTGAGCGGCACGCTGTACGACACCGTGGCTGCGGCTCTGCGCGAATACGGCCTGCCCGGACGCATGCTCGAACTGGAAATGACCGAGCGCGTGCTGATCGAGGATGCCGCCGACACCCTTGAGGTCCTCACCGCGCTCAAGCGCCTCGGCGTGCGCATCACCATCGACGATTTCGGCGAAGGCTATTCGTCGCTGAACTACCTGCGGCGACTGCCGCTGGACGGCATCAAGATCAGCCACGCCTTCATGCAAGGCATTCCCCACAACAGCATCGACAGCGCGATCTGCGAGGCCATCGTGCGCATGGGCCGCAGCCTCGGCCTGGCGGTTACCGCCGAGGGCGTGGAAACCGAGCGCCAGCGCGATTACCTGATCGCGTTGGGCACCCCGTTCGCCCAGGGCTTCCTGTTCAGTCCACCGCTCGAACAAGCGCAGATCGGCAGCTTTCTCGATGCCTGGGGCGACCCCGCCTGACGACGCCGCTATCATCGCAGCCTGTCCCCGGAGGTCGCGATGAGCCCTGCGTTTCATATCCGCCCGATCAAACCGCTCGACGATGCGGCCGTGGCCGCGATCATCCGCACCGTGATGCCCGAATTCGGCGCTGACGGGCCGGGCTTCGCGATCCACGACGCCGAAGTCGCCACCATGAGCACGGCCTATGACACCCCGGGGCGCGCCTATTTCGTGGTGGAGCGCAACGGTGTCGTCGAGGGCGGTGGCGGCATCGCCGAGCTGGAGGGCAGCGATCCCGGGCTCTGCGAGTTGCGCAAAATGTACTTCCTGCCGTCGCTGCGCGGGCTCGGCGCCGGCACCGCCCTGATGCAGCGCTGTCTGGATGCCGCGCGAATGATTGGCTATCGCCGCTGCTACATCGAGACGCTGACCGGGATGGACGCCGCGCAAGCGCTTTATCTCAAGAGCGGCTTCGAGCCGCTGCGCGCACCGCTCGGCAGCACGGGCCACTTCGCCTGCGACCGCTATTTCATCCGCTCGCTGCAATCGGTTCCCGACGCCGCACGCGACCCGGCTAAAATCGGGATCTGACCCAGGCAAGGATTGACCCATGCAGCTCGACAAGGTCAAGGCGGTGATCACCGGCGGCGTGTCCGGACTCGGCTTCTCGGTAGCCAGACGGCTGGTCGGGGCTGGCGCGCAGGTAGCGCTGTTCGACGTCAACGCCGATCGCGCGCAGGCGGCGCAGAAGGAGCTCGGCAGCGCGGCGCATTTCTTCCGCACCGAGGTCACCTCCGAGGACCATGTCGCCGCCAACCTCGCCGCGGCGCAGGTGGCGATGGGCGGCCTCAACGCCGCGATCAGCTGCGCAGGCATCCTCGGTGCCGGCCGCGTGCTTGGCAAGGACGGCCCGATGCCGCTGCAGAACTTCGCCGGCACGGTGATGGTCAACCTGGTCGGCAGCTTCAATGTTGCCAAGGGCGCCGCCAGTCTGATGCAGCACAACGCGGCGGGTGATGACGGCGAACGCGGGGTGATCATCAACACCGCCTCGATCGCGGCCTACGAAGGCCAGATCGGCCAGGCCGCCTACGCCGCGTCCAAGGGCGGCGTGATTGCCATGACCCTGCCGATGGCGCGCGAATTCGCCCGCATTGGCGTGCGGGTGATGACGGTGGCGCCCGGTGTGTTCCATACGCCGATGGTCGATGGCATGCCCGAAGCGGTCTACCAGTCGCTCTGCGCTCAGGTGCCCTATCCATCGCGCCTCGGCGCACCGGACGAGTTCGCCGATGCCGTGGCCTTCATCCTTGAAAACCGCTACATGAACGGCAGCGTGGTGCGCATCGATGGTGCGATCCGGCTTCCGCCGAAATAACCGCGACCCGGGGAAAAGCCCGGGACCCCCGCGGCGAGACTGCAAGCGCTATTGCACGCCGAACATCTTGCGCATCTCCGTTCGTCGCCTCTGATTTCCAGCTACCAACGACTCACCCATCATGAAAGCCTCCGACATCAAACGTGGTTTCGTCGTCGAGCACGACGGCAAGGTCTATCAGGTCCGTGACGTCGAACGCAGCGCGCCGACCGCGCGCGGCGGCAACGTCACCTTCCGCTTCACCCTCTACAGCGTGCCGGGCGCGAACAAGCTCGACCTCAGCTTGCGCGCCGATGACGAATTGAAGGATGTGGATCTGGCACGCCGCCAGGCGACGTTCTCCTACAAGGACGGGGATGCCTTCGTGTTCATGGACGCCGAGGACTACACCCAGTACCAGCTCGGACCGGATGTCGTCGGGGATGCCGCCGGCTACATCACCGAGGGTCTGGAAGGCTGCTACGTGCAGGTGATCGACGACCAGCCGGTGGGCCTGCAACTGCCTCCCAGCGTGACCCTGACCGTGACCGACACCGCGCCCGAGCTGAAGGGCGCCAGCGCCACCAAGCGGCCCAAGCCGGCGACGTTGCAGACCGGCCTGGAGATCCAGGTGCCGGAATACATCGTCAGCGGCGAGCGCGTGCTGGTCAGCACTGTTACCGGCGAGTTCAATGGTCGAGCCTGACGCCTCCGTGCCGTGACCTGACGGTCTTTGGCTGATGCCGGGCCGCAACAACCACGCCACCGCGGGTCCGCACACGGTCGGGGCCCTTGGGCCCTGCCGGATGCATCTTGCCTAGCGTCGGCGGGCTCGCGAGACTGCGGCCATGGTCTCCTCCTGGTCCCTGCGCCGCACGCTGGACGACAGCCTGTTGCGCATCAAGCATCCCGACGTGCCGCTGGCCGTCGCCCTGCGCAACGCCGCGGGCGTCGCCGCCCCGCTGATCGTCGGCGCGCTGAGCGGTCATCTCAACGCTGGCATCGGCATCGCGGCCGGTGCGCTGAACGTGATGTTCTCGGATCAGCCCGGGCCTTACCGGCAGCGACTGCGGGCGATCCTGCTCGCGGCACTGGGTGGCGCGCTGTCGGGCTATGCGGGCTTCGTGTTCGGCGCCCAGCGCGATGCCATGATCGCACTTGCACTGATGTGGGGATTTGCCGGGGGCATGCTGGTGCTGTTCGGCACCGCGGCGACGCGGGTCGGCATGACCAGCATGATCCTGCTGGTGATTGCGGCGGCAACCCCCCTGCCGCCAGTGGCCGCCGCCAATGCCGCCGCGCTGCTATTTGCCGGCGGCCTTCTGCAGGCGCTTCTGGCAGTCATCGCCTGGCCGCTGCAGCGTTATCGCCCCGAGCGCACGGCGCTGGCACAAACCTATCGCGAAATCGCCGCGCTGGCCCGGCATCCGCCGCCGCGCGATGCGCCACCGGCTGCGAGCGATGCGCTGAATGTGCTGCAGGACATCCTGCTCGGACGCGATCAGGCGCGCGGCCGGGCGATGGAGGCATTTCGCGTTCTGCTCGACGAAGCCGAACGCATCCGCCTCGAATTGCTTGCGCTGGGCGAGCTGGATTCGACGCCATCGACGCTCGGCCCCGTGCGCGCGGCTTCCGCGCAGGTGCTTGAAGCGATCGCGACCGCACTGGACAACGGCGATCCGCCGAGCGCCACCGATGCTGCGCTGCGACTTCTCGATCGGGAACAGTCGACCGCGCCGACGATGCTGCAGCCGCACCTGCTGACGCTGGCCGGCGCGCTCGGCGCCGCGGCACGCAATGCGGATTGGGCCGGAAGCCGCGGCGAGCTGCGCGCAGCCAGCGCCGAACGGGAGCTGCCGCCAGCGTTGCGCGGCACGGCGCCACTGGCGCAACTACGCGCCAACCTGAACCTGCATGCGGTCGCCTTTCGCCACGCGCTGCGCATGGCGTTCGCGCTGGCGCTCGGCGTCGCCGCCGAGCGGGTGCTCGGTCTGGCGCATGGCTACTGGCTGCCCATGACGCTGGCGATCGTTCTGCGCGCGGACTTTGCCTCGACCCTGCAGTTCGGCCTGTTGCGCGCGGTCGGCACCTTGCTGGGCCTAGTCCTGACCTCGGCGCTGCTGCTGCTGGCACCAGACTTGACTGCGAAGATCGCGATGCTGGGCGCGCTGTGCTTCCTGTTCCGCTGGCTTGCCAATGCCAACTATGCGCTGGCGGTGGCGGCGCTGACAGGCACCGTGGTGATCCTGCTCGACCTGGACGGCCTGTCTCCAGCGCAGTCGCTTCACGACCGCGCGATCGCGACCGTGCTGGCCTGTGCCGCGGCACTGGCGGGATATCTCGCCTGGCCCACCTGGGAGCGCGGTCGCGTGCGCGCCGCCTTCGCACTGATGCTGGAGAGCTATGCGGTCTATCTGGACGCGCTGGCCGACGCTGGCGACCGCGTGCGGCGGGCGCACGCGCGCGCCGCGGCTCGCGTGGCCCGCAGCAACGCGCAGGCCTCGCTGGAGCGACTGCGCGCCGAGCCCGCAACGCCAGCCGCCCTGGTGGCGCTGATCGAGCGCCTGTTCGCCCATGCCAGCCGGCTGATACGCAGCGCGATGGCGCTTGAAGCGACGCTCGGCGACACCGGCCGCGATCCGCACGCCGCCGTCGCCGCCGCGCAGGTGCGTCAGCTCGCCGCGCGTGTGCGCGATCCGCACTCAACCGAGGCATCGGCGTGGCCTGGATCCGGTCCGGCCAGCACGGGCGACGCCGTGCGCTCGCGGTTGCACGCGCGCATGGCCGATGCACTGGCCGCCCTTCGCCACGTGCTGGACGAGGCGCCGGCATGATGCACCGCGCTACACTGCGCGCCGGCATAACGATCATCACAGCCATTTGACCGCCCGACGGTGGCGTGCCCTGCCCGCTGCCGCGCGCCCCCTGTCGAGGAACTGCCATGTCTGATCGCCACCTGTCGCGCCTGCTGACCTGCGTCGCACTTGTGCTCGCCTTCGGCGGCCAGGCCGCCGCAACCGACTACAGTCTCGGCGCCGGCAGCGTGCGGTTCAGCGCGCCAGGCACTTGGCCGCAGATCATGGAAAAGGCCGATGGCGATCCGCAATTCATCGCCTTTCAGGTGCCCGACCCGTCGCCTACCGGACGCCAGGTGCTGGCGCGTGTCACCGTTTCCGTGCACGCGGTGAGCGATGCCAAGGCCTTCAAGACATGGGTCGATGCCGCGCTGGCCAAGGCACGCGGCCTGCCGCAATACAAGTCAGGCAACGCTGCCGGTTCCGGCCACTTTGTCTACACGGCGATGGAGAACGGGCAGCGCCTGTACTATCGCGAGAGCTACTATTTCAAGGGCGACCAAGGCGTGCAGCTGCGCTGCGTGCGGCCGCTGACCAGCAAGGCCGGGCCAGCCTGGACCGCCGATTTCGATCGCGGCTGCGATGCCGTCGCGCGCAGCCTCGGCGGCTGAGATGACCGCGAATGCGGCGACGGATGAAGCGTACGCCCTGGCACTGGACGCCGCCGATCCGCTCAGCGCGCTGCGCGACGAGTTCCTGATTCCGCCGCACGGCAAAGGCGAGCAGGTTTATTTCTGCGGCAACTCGCTAGGCCTGCAGCCGCGCGCTGCGCGTGCCGCGATCGAACGTGAACTCGACAGCTGGGCGATACATGCGGTCGAGGGCCATTTCGTAGGCGCGCGCCCTTGGCTGCGCGTGCAGGACGAACTGGTGCCGACGCTGGCCGCGCTGGTTGGCGCCGAGCCCGCGGAAGTCGTGGTCATGAACGCCCTCACCGTCAACCTGCACCTGATGATGGCGAGCTTTTATCGGCCCACGCCCGAGCGTCACGCCATCCTGATCGAGCAGGGCGCATTTCCCTCCGACCGCCACGCCGTGCTCGGCCAGCTGGCGCTGCACGGTCACGATCCGCGGGAGGCCCTGATCGAGGTGGCACCAGACGCCGACGGTCTCTTCAGCACCACCGCGTTTGCCACGGCGCTGGCCGAACAGGGCAATCGCATCGCGCTGGTGCTTCTGCCGGCTGTGCACTACCTGAGCGGCCAGCTGCTGGACTTGCGCGCGCTGAGCGAGCTGGCGCATCGCAAGGGCTGCTGCGTCGGCTTCGACCTGGCCCATGCCGTGGGCAATGTGCCGCTGGCGCTGCATGACAGCCACTGCGATTTTGCCGTCTGGTGCAGCTACAAATACCTCAACGGCGGACCGGGCGCGCCGGCCGGCTGCTTCGTACACGCCCGCCATGCCCGCACGCCGCGGCCACGGCTGGCCGGCTGGTGGGGCCACCAGGCTGCAACCCGCTTTGACATGAATCCCGGGTTCGTGCCGGAAGCCGGCGCAGCGGGATGGCAGGTATCGAACCCGCCGATCCTGGCCCTGGCGCCGCTGCATGCCAGCCTCGAACCGTTCCGGCGTATCGGCATGGCTCGCCTGCGCGAACGCTCGCTGCGTCTGACCGGCCATCTGGAAACGCTGATCCGCACCCGCCTCGATCACGTGCTGGAGATCCACACCCCCGCCGATCCGGCGCAACGCGGCTGCCAGCTGAGTCTGCGCGTGCGCGGCCACCGCGGCACAGGGCGCGCGCTGTTCGAGCATCTCGTCGCGGATGGCGTGATCGGCGACTGGCGCGAACCACACGCGATCCGGCTGGCGCCGGTGCCGCTGTACAACCGGCACATGGACAATCTCCGCGCGGTGCACGTGATCGAAAGCTGGGCGGCACGCCAGTAATCCATTCGTGCTTGCGCACGACACGCGGGGTGGTGCGTTCGGAGTCTCACCCCTCCACCCTAAGCCCCGGTCCATCCCGGCGCTGTCGAGTGGGGCGCGGCTGGGCCGCGCGATAGGCAAGTTCACGGTTCAACGAGGTCGGCTGACCGACCGGCGATGTTT
>JAJYDI010000144.1 GCA_021777635.1 Pseudomonadota bacterium | reverse complement strand
CAGGCCGAAGAACTGCTCGTACATGGCCGATGCTTAGAACCGGTGCACCAGGCCGGCGAAGATGGCGGACTCGTTGGTGTCGGGAATGTAGGACGACACCAGGAACTGGCGGCGCAGGCCGATCAGGCCCGTGGTGCGCGGCGTGAGCCGGTGGTCGAGCTGGACGATGAAGCTGGTCTGCCGCGAGGTCTGGCCCTGGTTGGGGCCGAAGCCCGCATTGTTGGCGCGGACCACGGTGAAATTCAGATTGCTGAGGGGCGAGAGCCGGCGGCCGTAGTTGAAGGCCACGCCGGTTTGGACGGTGTCGGTGGAGAGGGTCTGCAGCAATTGCAGCAGGGTCTGCCCCGGCAGGAACAGGTCTTCGGTCTTGGTGCGGTAGAACGACAGCGCATAGCTGTTGCGTTCGCGCAGCATCAGGGCGGTGAGGCTGAGCGCGTTCTGCAGGCTGGCCGACTGGGTGTAGAAATTGTCCGCCGCGGACAGGGACGACGGCAAGCCTGCGCTGTTCAGCAAGGTCTGCACGGCGCGCGCGCGCGCAACGGGGTCCGGGTACTGCGACTGCAGCATGCCGTCGAGCAGGGTGGTGATGTTGGAGCCGGGTAGCCCGCTATTGAATTGCGAGCCCAGGAAGGTGGTGGGTCCGCGCGTCCAGTTCAGGCTGACGTTGAACAACCCCGTTCCCTGGTGGGCCTGGAGGGCCCAGCCGGTGCCGAAATAGCGGTGTTCGACCACGGCCTCGACGCCTGCGTTCGGGTCGGGTTGCCACGCGCCGCGCGCGCCGTAAATGGGTTTCCTGACCTGGGCGAGAAAGGCGTCGACCTTCTCATAGCCGCCGATCAGCCCCAGCACCAGGCGGTCCGACACGGCGTAGTTGCCGATCGCGCGCAACGACGTGTCCTTGAGCGAGGCGTAAGGCTGGTTGTCGTAGATGGTGTTGTCCTGTCTGGCCACCAGGGTGTAGCCCCATGGCAGCGGGCGCTGGTCCAGGCTCACCGTCTGCACGCCATAGCGCCCGCCAACGGCGCCGGTGCTCGCGGTGTTGCCGGTCATCTGGGTCCAGGTGTTGTCGCTGCGGGCGATGAAACGCAGGTTCGGGTTGAGCAGCCGGTCGATGTAGGGGCTGAGCCGGTATTGCGTGGTGGTGTACTGGTTCGACGAGGGGCTGCTGAACTGGCCGACATAGGGGTTGATGATGTTCTGCTGGGATATGACGCTCGCATCGAGATACAGCAGGCGGTCGACCAGTTCCGAACCCAGGCCCAGGCTTCCGCTGGGCAGGACGCTGTTGGTCTGCGTGCCGCGCACGTAGTAGAGGCCGTTGAGGCGGAAGTCGCCGCTGAGGTGCCAGTGTGCGTGGTCCGACTGCACCACCACGCGGGGCACGAGATTGAAGATGGTGTCGCTCTGCGCCGCACCCCCGGCGCCGAAATTGGCATTGCTGGTGCCCGTGACCAGGAGGCCCAGCGAGGGCTCCAGGTAGGTCGAAGGAGGCGGCCCCTGGGTTTCGGCTGCGGCCCCCGAAGCGGCGAGCGCCGGCAAGGCCGGCATGGCTTGCGCTTGCGCGGCGCGCCCGGCAAGGACGGCGCAGGAGGCGATGATGGCGCTGGCAAGCGCCGTGCGGCGAAGGTTCATGGGCGTGGCTCCTGGAGTGGCGTGCGGATCGTGGCTCGTCGCGGCGTCGCGGTGCCGGCCTAGAACCAGCCTTGGGGAATCACGATGGTGTCGCCCGGCAGCAGCGGCACGTTGTCGGCCATGTTGCCGCGCCGCAGCAGACCGTCGAGGCGGATGCTGTAGGACTTGCCGCCGCGAATCAGCACGGCATCGTTGCCGCTGGCATAGGGGCTCAAGCCTCCGGCGGCGATCATGGCGTCGAGCAGGGTCATCTTGTCGCGGTACGGCAGGCTTTGGGGCTTGGCCGCCGCGCCGACGATGCTGACCTGCTGGCTCAGCGCGCCGTGGAAGTCGCTCACGACGACCGTGACCACGGGGTCGCGCACATACTTCGCGACGCTGCTTTTGATTTCGGCGGCGAGCTGGTCGGCGGTCAGGCCGGCGGCCAGCATGCCGCTGACCAGCGGCGCCGAGATGCGTCCGTCGGGGCGCACCTGGACGGTGGAGGACAGGTCCGGGTTCTGCCAGACCGTGATGTGCAGGGTGTCGCCCGGGCCGATGATGTAGTGGTAGTCGGACGCCGCCACCTTGTCGGGCGCCGGCGGAAAGTTGTTGCTGGCGCAGGCGGACAACAGCAGAGCCAGAAAGGCGACGAACAAGGCGGGAAAGCGGCCTCGCGAGAACCGTGTCGGAAAGGGCCCCATGATTTTCTCCATTGGGTGGCGTGCGTGGCAGCAGTGGCCAAGGCTGGCCTAGTTTCAGTGCAGTCTATGTCACGACATCGCGCCTCCGGCACCCTTCAACAGGGGGTTCCATGCGCGCCATGGCGTGTGAAAACATGCGTCATCGGCCCTGATTCGCCGCGGTGAGTCGGGCCGTTGAACTTGAACAGAACCATCACTCTTCGCGTGAGCCGACAGCGGTCGGCAGCCCGGTTGACCGTGCGGCGTGCCGAGGGTGAGGACACAGGCAGCCATCGGGGGATGTGATTCATGATCCGCGTTTTCGACCAGTACATTCCGACGCGGACGGTACTGGAGTTGCTGACGGACTTCGTCGTCCTGATGCTGGCAGCCGTGCTGTCGGCCGTGACCTTGATGGTGTTGTCGCAGGGCAACGACCCCGACCTCGCCATTTTTCCCGTCACCCTGCTCCCGGCCGTGCTCTTTGCGGGCTTGCAGCTGCTGCTCTACGTCACCTTCGGCGTGTATCAACGCGATCGGGTGGGTTCGCTGCGCGTCCTGCTGATCTGCGTGATGCTCTCGATGGTGTTCAGTGTCGCTCCTTTGTATTTCCTGCTCAGCGGGCTGTTTTTCCACCATGGGCATGCCTTGCGCTTCCTTGGTTTCGCGTATTTCTACCAGTTCCTGGGCGTGTTTCTGGTTCGCCTTCCCCTGCTCGGCGCTTACAAGTCGCGCTTCTGGTCGAGGAATATTCTCATCGTCGGCAGCGGGTCGGACGCCCAGCTCCAGGCGTCGGACATCATCGACCACGCCAGTGGGATTTATCGCGTCACGGGGTTCTATCCGTCTGGGCATGAATCGGGTTCTGCGGGCCCCTTGCCCGCGCCCCTGTTTCCCAGGGAGCTGGCCCTCGACGCCCTCGTCGCGCATCACCGCATCGACGAAATCGTGGTCGCCGTGCGCGAGCAGCGCGGCGGCGCCCTGCCGCTGCGGCAGCTGCTCGATTGCCGCATTCTGGGCGTCCCCGTGCATTCGCTCGCGGCGT
>JAJYDI010000143.1 GCA_021777635.1 Pseudomonadota bacterium | reverse complement strand
CGATCTGGACCGCCTGCTTCATCACGAGGTTCGCGTCGAGATAGATCTGTGTCGTCTCGATGGACTCGTGCCCAAGCCAGAGCGCTATCGTTGATTGATCAACGCCTTCGTGAAGGAGGTCCATCGCCGTCGTGTGGCGCAGCACGTGCGGGCTTACACGCTTGTTCTTCAACGACGGGCACTGCGCAGCGGCCGTCGCGACGTGTTTGCTCAGCACGTACTGCACGCCGTGAGAAGTCAGCTTGCCGCCGCGCGCGTTGGGGAACAGCGGCTGGCTCTCGGCCAGCGGCGGTTCACGCGCCCAGGAAGTCAGTACTGCACGCGTGTTCTTGCTCAATGGCGTGCACCGCTCCTTGCGTCCCTTGCCGATGACGCGGACGTGGGCGCCAACGCCGACATGCAAATCCTCACGGCGCAGGCTTGTCAGCTCCGACAGCCTCAAGCCTGTCTGTACCGCCAACAGCAGCAATGCATGATCTCGGCGACCGGACCAGCTTTGTTGATTCGGTGCAGCCAGCAGCGCCTCGACCTCATGTCGACTGAGGAATGGCACCAGGGTGCGCGTGAATCGCTTGGCCGGAATAGCCAGCACACGCTGGATCTGCGCCGAGTGCGTCGGCGCCTCGAAGGCCGCGAAGCGGAAGAACGAGTGCACGGCCGTCAGCCGCAGGTTGCGCGTGCGTGCGGTAATGCCGCGCGTCCGTTCCATCTCGTCGAGGAAGGCCATCACCAGTGGCGCATCGATGTCGTCCAGCGCCAGTGCCGAGGGGGCCTTGCACAGGCGTTGGTGGACAAATTGGAGCAGCATCTTGAAAGTGTCCCGGTACGACGCGATCGTGTGCTCACTGGCCTGACGCTGCTGCATCAGGCGCTGGGTGAAGAATCGCTCCAGCAGTGCACCGAAGCTCGGCTGGCTACTCATGATGATTCTCCCCAACGCCTCTCCAGTCGAGTCATCGCTTGGGCCATCAGTTCAGGGCTGCCGTTCAGGTACCAGTAGGTGCCTGCCACGCAGACGTGCCCGAGGTAGGTCGAAAGCAGCGGCATCTCGCGTCCTGGATCCTTGCCCGCCTCATACCACCGCGTCAGGGTCTGAACAGCGAAGCGATGCCTGAAGTCATGCAGCCTGGGCCCCTTGCTCGCGCCGACCGCGCGCAGGCCCGTGCTGCGTGACAGCGTGTAGAAGGTTCGATGAACATGGCCGCTGTCGAGCCGATTGCCTCGGCGCGTGACGAACAGATAAGTGGAGACCTGGTGGCGGAAGAACTGCGCGCGCCGCTCGATGTAGTCGGCCAAGACCGCGCTGGTGGACCGATGGATCGGCACCAGCCGCCACTGGCCGAACTTGGCGCCGCGGATCGTCAAGACCGCCTGATCGACATCGACGTCCGCAACTTCGAGGTTCAGCGCCTCGGACAGGCGCAGGCCCGTCACGCTGAGCAGACCGAGCAGGCCGTGGAACACCCATGGCCGCAACGATGTGGACGGCCAGGCCACGGGTAGCTCCAATGCCGCATGTAGCAGTCGCCCGATCTCGTCCTCGGTGTACAGGTGCGGCCTGGCGCGCGTCGATCGGTGCGGCAGCAGGCCGAGCGGCGGTATCTCCGTTCGACTATCGGTGGCGCTGCGATGGCGGGCGAAACCGCGCACGAAGCAAAGCCGTCTGGCCCACTCGGCAGGCTGTACGGAAGCCCGCTGAGCCCATTCGAGCGCCAACCGGACGCCGATGTGCTCGGCATGGCGCTCTTCCATGAATCCGACGAACCGCGGCAACAGCAACCCCTCGCAGCGCATCTTGTAGCCCAGTCCACGGCGCAGATCGATGTACTCCTGCAGGGCTTCGCGCAAGGTGTTCATCGTGCACTCCCAGGCCAGGCCATGACCACGGTTCGCAGTGCGTCCAGATCTACTTTGGCGTAGATGCTGGTGGTCTGCGGGCTGCGGTGGCGCAGCACTTGGCCGATCTCGGTCAGCGACGCGGCTTGGCGCAGCATGTGGGCAGCCAGCGCGTGCCGGAACTGATGCGTACCACGATGCGGGGCATCGGCGTTGGCGCGCGCGAGCGCATAACGCACGATAGAGCCGACACCATCCGACCCGTCGAGCAGACCGCGAACCGGCGCCCTGGTGCGAAGGAAGAGGTGCCGGTCCTCGCAGGTCGGTCGGCCGTCCTGCAGATACGCAGCGATGGCGGCACCAACATCGGCAGGCAGCGGCAGCAGGCTCTGCCGTCCGCCCTTGCCCTGAATGCGCAGTTGTGCCTGATCCCAGTCGATGTCGTCCAGTGCCAACCTGGTGATCTCGCAGGCGCGCAATCCCAGCCGGGCCAGAAGCAGCAGTACGGCACGATCACGTCGGCCGATCGCAGTCAGGCGATCGCAACAATCAATGGCGCGCTGAGCGTGCTCCGCGGAGATCGCCTTGGGGATTGGCGGCGTGGTCGTCCAGGTCGCGACGGACGGCACGCTGGCGGCGAGCCCGGCGGGCACCTCGCCGCGGAACTCGCCAAAGCGCAGGAAGGACCTCAGCGCCTTGGCCGCTCCCTTCACCGCCGGCGGTGCCATGCGCTTGGATTCTTGTCGAACGAACGCGATGGTGTCGCCCGGGCAGAGGTCATGCAGGCTGACAGGCTTCTGCCCGAAGCGCCAGGCCAGGAACTGGCGCGCTACCCTGGCATAGGAGTCGACTGTGGCTGCTGCCAGCGCATGGTTGCGGTGAAGGTGTTGTGCAAAGTCAGCGGCGATGCGATCAGCTTCCGTGGCGAATGAAGCCGCCGCAGCGCAGAGCCCTTGCTCGCGCAGGAAATGCAGCAGCAGTGCCAATGCTTGCCGCTCTTGGCGGCGCGTCTCGGGCCGTCGTGCTCGGCGCCGGGCGCGACTGCGCTGGAATCGCTCAACATCGACATCCGTCAGTGCCGCAACTTCGACGCCGCGCCCATCGCACCACCGGTTGAATGCCAATGCGTGTCTGGTCACGATGCGGGCGTAGCCGGCCGAATATTGCTGCCTACTCAGCCAAGTGACGAACAATCTGAGGTGCTCAACAGACGTGCCACCGATCGCGCGGACCCGCGCATCGGCTCTCTCGTAGGAAGGTTCCAAGATGATCTCCTTGCAGGCGGAATTGCCTGGCAAGAAGGATCGCAATGTCCAGCAGACGTGCTGCTTCCCAGCGGAGAAACCGGACATTGAGCACGTACGGGACATAGTTCGGCGCGGGAGATAGTCCAGCCTATGTCCTTCTGTACATAGGCTGGAGACCACGACGACCTACACGCACGTGGCCACCGAGCTGCTGCGCCAGGTGATCAGCCCGCTGGAGCGACTGCCGCAGACGTAGGG
>JAJYDI010000023.1 GCA_021777635.1 Pseudomonadota bacterium | reverse complement strand
TGGCCGGCGGTGGCGAGTTCGCCTTCGTGGTGTTAAGATCGCCGGCGACCGCCATCTGCTCGACCGCTCGCAGCAGTCGCTGCTGGTGCTGGTGATCACGCTGTCGATGGCCCTGACGCCGCTGCTGGTGGGCCTGGCGGGATGGCTGGCGCGGCGACTGGACCGCGCGCCGGCACGTCCGTTCGACACCATCGAGGCCGATGCACCGCGGGTGATCATCGCCGGCTTCGGTCGCGTCGGCCAGATCGTGGCGCGCGTGCTGCGCGCGCACCGCATCCCGTTCGTGGCGCTGGAGCATTCGATCGAACAGGTGGAGACTTCGCGCCGCTTCGGTACGCAGATCTTCTTTGGTGATCCCTCGCGTCCCGAGCTGCTGCGCGCGGCGCAGGCCGATCGCGCCGAGATCTTCGTGCTGGCCACCGACGATCCCGAGACCAACATCCGCACCGCGCGCATCGTGCGCCGACTGTTTCCGCATCTGCGCATCGTCGCCCGCGCGCGCAATCGCCAGCACGCCTACCGGCTGATGGATCTCAACGTGCCGACGGTGGTGCGCGAGACCTTCCATTCCAGCCTGGAGATGACCCGCGACGTATTGCGCGCGCTGGGCCTGGATGCCGCCACCGTCGATGCCCACATCGCGCGCTTTCGCGAGCACGACGAGGGAATGCTGCGCACGCAGTATCTGGTCTACGACGACGAGGCGGCGCTGATCCAGAATGCGCGCGAGGCGCTGCAGGAACTCGAGTCGCTGTTCGCGGCGGATGCCAGCGATGGCGACGCCGGCGAAACGGTCACTCCGAAGGCGTCGCCGGGCGCCGCAGGGTCTGGTTGACCGTCGGAAGCACACGCGTGGACAACTCCAGTGCGAGGTCACTGTAGCCGAGCAAGTGCGCGACATCGGCGGGACTGCGGCCGAAGCCGTCGAGCACGTCGCGCGGAGCGCCGCGCAGCAGCAGCGCGCGCGCCGGTCCTAGCAGCGCGTGCATCGCACAGGCATGCAGCGCGCTGACGCCGCGGCGGTCGGCTGCCGCCGGTGCCGCACCCGCGTCCAGCAGCAGCGGCAGCAGGGCGCCGAGATGGGTCGCATCGCATACGGCGCCCGGGCGCATGTGCGCGCCGACCAACAGCAGCAACGGCGTCAGTCCGCTGCTTTCGCTGGCGTCGGCATTAGCGCCGCGCTTGAGCAGCGCGTCCAATACCCGGCGCGCGCGCAGGCTGTCGCGGCTGCCGAAGGCAAAGCGTGCGGCGGCGTGCAACGCGGTCTGGCCCTGGGCATCGCGGGCCTGAGCATCGGCGCCGGCGGCCAGCAGGCATTCGACGATTTCCGGGAACCCCAGCGCCGCGGCGAGCATCAGCGCGGTAGCCTCGCCGGGCAGGCGCTGATCGACGCTGGCCCCGTGGGCGAGCAGCAGTTCCGCCAGCGTCTCGCGGCGTGCGCTGACCGCTGCGGCAAGGCAGCTGGCTCCGCCGTGCGCTGCCAGCGCGGGGTCGGCACCCGCAGCCAGCAGGTGTTCGGCGACCGCGCGCTGGCCCGCACCGCAGGCGCGCAGCAGCGCGCTGGCGCCCTGCGCGTCTCGGCTGTCCACCGCGAAGCCGAGTTCCAGCAGACGCTGGACGGTTTCGAGATCGCCGCTAACCGCGGCTGCCGGCAGATCCTCGGCGCGCAGCGGCCGGCGCGGCAGCGCCCAACTGTTCCAGCGCAGCCAGCGCGTAAGCGCCGGATCGCCCAGCGCCAACGCGAGCCCCAGCGGGGTTTCGCCGTTGCTGGCAGCGGACTCGGGGTCGGCGCCGGCGGCAATCAGTGCCCGTACCAGCGGCAACGCGGCGTAGGCGGGGCGTCCGAGCGCGGCGTGCAGTGGCGTGCGGCCGGCTGGATCGCGAGCATTCGGGTCGCAACCGCAGGCCAGCAGGGCCTGCAGGGTTCGCAGCTGGCCCGTGGCGGCCGCCAGCTGCAGCGGCGTGTGACCACCCGGATCGACGCCGAAGGGGTCTGCGCCTCGCTCGAGCAAGGCCGGCGCCAGCGCGGCACCTTGCGGCGCGCCGTCCAGGCGGGCCAGTGCGCACGCCAGCCGACCGGCGCCGGCCGGCGTCGCGCCGGCGGCAAGCAGATCCTCGATCGCCTCGGCGCTGTCGGGCAGGCACTCGAGCAGGGCGTCGAACAAGCGCACGCCGTCGGCCAGCGCCGCTTCGGCATCAAGGCCATGATCGAGCAGCCAGCGCCGCGCGGCGTCGTGACCGGGGCCGCAGAGATCGCGGTACAGTGCGGCGCGTTGCGCCGGCGGCCAATCGCGCACGCGGCCAGCGAAGGCCGAGACCACGGCCCAGTGGCCGAAGCGCAGCGCGTCCTGCAGGTGCTCCGGCGTATCCGCGCCGGGCTCCGGTTCGGCGGCGCCGGCGAGACTGGCCGGCAGTGGGGTGTCGGGGTCGAGCACCGCGACCAAGTCCCAGCGTCCGGCGCCGGCGGCATGATCGAGCGCGCTGCGGCCATCCGTGCCGGTGCGTTGCGGATCGGCACCCAGCGCCAGCAGCGCGCGCACCGTATCGGCGTGACTGCGCGGCGACTGGCAGGCAAGGATCAGCGCATCGCGACCGCGGGCATCGCGGGCGCCGGCCTCCGGGCGTGTCTCCGCCAGCGCCATCAGCACCGGATGGGCGCCGGCGCGCGCTGCCTCCATCAGTGCGGTTGTGCCGTTGCGGTCGCCGAGTGCACTGTTGGCGCCGGCCGCAAGCAATGCACGCACGATCATCGTGTGGCCCTCGAGCGCGGCCGTCATCAGGGCGCTGCGGCCGAGTCGATCGCGTGCGTTGACATCGGCGCGATGCTTAAGCAGCAGACGCACCCCGCCGGCATCGTCCTCGGCGATGCCGGCGGCGGCGACCAGTGCCGGTTCGCCTTCGGCCGGGTGCGGGCGCGCGCCGCGCTCGAGCAGGAATGCCGCCAGCGACCAATTGCCGGCGCGGCAGGCGGCGGCGAGCGGGCTGTTGCCCGCGCGATCGAGTGCATCGATCGGCGCGCCCGCATCGAGCAGCATGGCCGCCACGCCGGGGTCGCCGGACAGTACCGCGCCGTGCAGCGGCGTGCGCCCTTCGGTGTCGACCTGACGTGGGTCGGCGCCGTTGGCAAGCAGGGTCATTACCGCTTCGGCCCGACCATCCCAGCTGTCGCGGCAGGCGGCGAGCAATGCGCTGACGCCGCCCTCGGCGCGGTTGACTGCGGCACCGCGCGCGATCAGCTCGCGAAGCAGACGGGTGTCCGTCAACAGGGCCGCCAGCTGCAGTGCCGGACGGCGGTCGCGCGCATCCTCGGGTGGCGTCGCATTGGCATCGGCGCCGGCTTCCAGCAAGGCTAGTGCCCGCTCGATTTCGCCGTGCCGCGCCGCCTCCAGCAGTGACGCCTCGCGCGCGCCCGGAGCCTGTTCGGCAGCGGTCAGCAGCGGCTTGGCGTCTGCTGCGGGCAAGGCTTTGGTGGTGGTCTCGCGCGGAAGCGCCACCATCAGCTTGTGTGTGCGATCGATCAGGAGCAGACCGACCGGCGGCAGCAGGAGGGCATACAGAGCAAGCGCCGCGGTGCGCAATTCCGGCGGCAGCACGCTGCCCAAGGCACTCAGCGCCAGTGCACCGAAGCTCATTGTCAGCAGCGCCAGCGCGGCGGGCACGAAGTACCCTACGAAAAGATCGGTCGCACGGGCGAGGTGGTACGCGAACGCGGCACAACGCGGCAACGGGCTGCCGGTCACGCCGCCACCCTCGCGATCAGCGTAGGCGTCCTCCCACAGATAGCACAGCCCGAACACCGGCCACAGCGGCCACAGCAGGGCCAGCGCCATCACCAGCGCGGTCGCCAGCAACAGCGCGGCACCAAGGCTTGGCGCGGCCAGTAGGCGCAGCAGTGGCCAAGCGGTCAGAGCGAACACCGTGGCGGCATACAGCGCGAGCGCCGTCAGCGCGACCAGCAGACTGCGCAGCCAAGCTCGCCACTGGCCGCGACCGAAGCCGAATCCCAGCGCGTGACAGGCTGCGGCAAGTGCCAGCGCATCGGCGAGCAGCAGCGGCAACAGGATCAGTGGCCGATCGGACGGTAGCGCCAGCGCCACCAGCAGCCAAGCGGGAACGAAGCCGGCGAATGCACGGAGCGGGGCGGGGCGGTCCGGATGCAGACGGGGCATGGCGGGGCGGCTCTCCGCGCGGACAACTCGATGGCGGAGTATACGGAGCGCGGGCAAATCGCGATGTCCGCGGATGCATCGACAGCGGATGGCGACGACACGGCGGCGGTTGCGGGCGGGGACGTCCTGCAGCCCTCGCGCCGAGGCCACCCGTGCGCAAGCGTATGGCACCGCAAGGCCATGCTGCACCTGCACTTGCATCGTCGCGGGCGCGCGTCCAGAGTTGCGCCGCGCGGTGTTAAACAAACGTTTCAAAACCGCGATCGAAACAACAAGATCCCTTGCACGAGCCCTCAGGAGCATGCGCATGTCCCATACCGAATCCCGCCTCCGCCGCGCCGCGCGGCCGCTTGCCTTTGGCGCCCTTGCGCTGGCCGTGGCCGGCGCCTTGGCGTTGCCGCAACAGGCTGCCGCCAGCGCCTTTCAGCTGAAGGAAGGCAGCGCCAAATCACTCGGTCGTGCGTATGCCGGCGCTACCGCGGCGCCCGACGACGTGTCCGTGGTGGTCAACAATCCAGCGGCGATGGCATGGCTGAAGGGCGCGCAGTTCCAGGCTGACGTCACCGCGATCGACTTCAGCACCAATTTCCATGGCGGCGGCACCGACGCCCTAGGGCGGCCGCTCACCGGGGGCAACGGCGGCAATGGCGGCACCACCATCCCGGTGCCGGCGTTCTTTCTCTCGATGCCGATCAACGATCAGTGGAGCGTCGGCGCGGCGGTTTCGGCGCCGTTCGGCTTCCAGACCCAGTGGAACAACGGCTGGGTCGGCCGCTACAGCGCGCTGTTCTCCAAGCTGCAATCGATCGACGCCACCTTCTCGGTGTCGTACAAGGTGAGCGACAACCTTGCCGTCGGCGGCAGCCTGATCGCTCAGCGCACCAGCGCCGATCTCAGCAATGCGGTCAACTTCGGCGCCATCCTCGCGCCTGCGGCAGCGCCGGCGTTCCTGCCGCAGTCGGCCGACGGCTATGCCGAGTTGCAGGCGCACAACTGGAAATGGGGCTGGCAGCTCGGCGCGTCGTGGAAGCCCACCGACACCGATACCGTGGCCTTCGACTATCACGCCGAGATCAAGCATCACCTTAACGGCCAAGCCACCTTCGTGGTGCCGCCGGCGGTGCAGGGTGCCTTCGCGCAATCGCCGCTGACGTCATCCCTGTTCACCAACACCGGTGGCAGCACCGATTACGCCACGCCGGCCTTCGCCAGCCTGAGCTACTGGCACGTGTTCAACGACCAGTTCAGTGCCGGGGCCGATCTCGACTGGACCGGCTGGTCGAACTTCAAGCAGTTGGTGGTCAACTTCAACAACCCGGCGCAGCCGAAATCGGTCGAGACGTTCAACTGGGCGGATTCGTACTTTTTCTCGATCGGCGGCGACTACAAGCTGACCGACCGCCTGACTCTGCGCGGCGGCCTGGCGGTCGAAGGTACGCCGACTTACCTGCTCACCCGCGACCCGCGCGTGCCGGATGCCGCGCGTCGCTGGCTATCGCTGGGTCTCAGCTACAAGGCTGCCGACAACTTCGATATCGACGTCGGCTACGCCCACCTGTTCGTCAGCAACTCGCACATCAACACGATGAGTGCGACCGGCGACAGCCTGACCGGCTACTTCACCAACAGCGCGGACCTGCTGGGACTGTCGGCAACCTACAAGTTCTGATCTGGCTGCATGCGACCCTCCCCGCCACGTGCGGGCTAGGCGTTAAGTTAATCTGTTGATCATGCAAAAAGCCGGATCCCTTCAAGGATCCGGCTTTTTTGTTGTGGCGCATGGCCGACGCCCTCACGCCCAGCGGGCAGCGTCATTTCGCTTGCCGACGGCGATCGAACAAAAGTAGCCAAGATGGTTAGTTGCTTTCCAAAGCAACGATCAACGGGCAGTGCACTTTGCCGCGATGGCGGTGGCATTGCTCGACGAGCGTAGTTAGCGCCTTCTCGACGCGCCGGAGCTTGGCGATGCGCTCGCGCACCATCGCCAGCTTGTTTGCCCCCAGCCGCTCAGCTTCGCGGCAGTGCCGACCGTCCTCAAGCGCGAGCAGATCGGCAACCTCGTCCAGGCTGAAGCCCAGGGTCTGTGCGTGCTTGACGAATCGCAGGCGCCGCGCGTGGCTGTCGTCGTAGCGGCGGATGCCGCCCAGCGGTCGGGAAGGTTCGGCGACCAGGCCGCGACGCTGGTAATAGCGGATCGTCTCGACATGGACGACCGCGGCTTTGGCCAGGCTTCCGATCGTGTACGTCATGGCGGGTTGACTCCGTAGCCGACTACGGAAGTAAGGTTACCGTGAGACTTCATCCGGCGACACGGGAACGCGGCGATGGCGCAAGACAGCAGCGGGAAAAGCACGTTGGCAATCGGCGGCGGCGTCGCGATCCTGGCGTCGGCCTGCTGCCTGGATCCGCTGATCCTTGTCAGCATCGGGCTGAGCGGTGCCTGGATCGGGCAGCTGACCCGGCTGGAGCCGGTTCGCCCGTGGTTCCCGGGCGTCTCCCTGATCGCGCTGGTCTTGGCGTATCGCCGCATTTATCGCCCGACGAGGGCCTGCCAGCCCGGCGAGCTTTGTGCCGTCCCTGCAGTGCACCGAACTTACAAGCTTCTGTTCTGGGTCGTGGCCACACTGATGCTGGTCGCGTTCGGCTTCCCGTATGTTGCCCCCTGGTTCTACTGAGGAAGACTTCATGAAAACGATGCTTGCAGTGATCCTGATGCTGGTCGGCGGCTTGCCAGCGGTGAGCCTTGGCGCCACGCGTACGGTCACCCTGGCGGTACCCGGCATGACGTGTCCAATCTGTCCGATCACGATCAAGGAGTCGCTGGAGAAGGTGGCCGGCGTGACCGCTGTCGCTTCCGACGTCGAGAAGAAAACCGCCACGGTCACGTACGACGATGCGAAGGCCCAACCGGCCGCGTTGACCCGGGCCACCGCCGATGCCGGCTATCCGTCCACGATTCGGCACTGACGATGGCGGCCGAACTCGTTCTGCGCAGCACATTGACCTGTCCGCACTGCGGGCATCAGTCCATCGAAACGATGCCGACCGACGCCTGCCTCTTCTTCCACGAATGCGCCGGCTGCGGCGAACTGCTGCGGACCAAGGTTGGCGATTGCTGCGTGTTCTGCTCGTACGGGAGCGTGCCGTGCCCGCCGGTGCAGCATCAATCGTCATGTTGCGGATGATTAACCAGGCATCGCAACTGCCGTGTCTTACGGCTTGGTGTGCGGAGTCGCGTGACTGCCCATGCTTCTTTCGCTTCGCGCAGAATGCCCACCGTCTCCTTGACTACGTAAAGCGCGATCACAGTGCCGATGGTCAAATCCGGCATTGAACTGTGCACCAAAAGCAGTAGCACGCCTGGGTAAGCAGGTTCGGTTCCCCCTGCATCCGCTTGGCATACCCGGCACGGTGACGGCGATCGCACCGATGCGGCCCTGAAGTGCGGCGGCTAGCCCGGGCGACGGCGCCCATCAGGCTGAATATATGGCGGCCAAAGGCCAAATACCCCACGTCTCCGTTTCGAAACGAAGTTCGTGGCCAACTGCCATCTGCCGGCAGTCGAAAGAGGGTCAAGCCAGCTTGGTAGCACGCTTACGCGTGCTTGCCGCTTGCTCCGTGCCCTTTACAAGCGCGCAAATCTTGCCCGTGGCGCAGCAGCAGTTCTCGGTGAGATAGCCGATCAAATCGTCCATGGCCGCCATCGAGGCCGCGTAGTAGATGAAGCGGCCTTCCTGCCGGCTGGTGATCAGCCCGGCGTGCACGAGTTCCTTCAGGTGGAAGGAAAGCGTGGTGTTCGCGACGCCCAGACGCTCGGCGATGGCGCTTGCCACCAGGCCATCCGGCGCACGCTCGACCAGCAGGCGATAGATGGCCAGGCGGGATTCCTGGGCCAGGGCGGAAAGGAGCGTGATCGCTTGCTTGGTCTGCATGGCGGTACGGGTGTTCCTCTGGGGCTCGGGCAGTGTAAGGGGATGCGCGATTGGCTGGGTCAAGCGGGCTGCGAGTGGGCTTCGGAATCCAGCCCTTCGATGCGACTGCAGAGTGCCAGGCGATCGAGCGCCTCGATGCGCAGGTTCATCAGCAAGCGGATCCGTTGCTGCAACAGGTTGCGCGCCAACAGGAACGCCTTGTGGACCGTCTCCCGATCGCCCGAGGCTTTGGCCGGGTCGGGAATGTTCCAGTGCGCTGTGATCGGTGCGCTTGGCCAGGCGGGACATGCCTCGCCGGCCACCTGGTCACACACGGTGATGACCAAATCCATCGTGGGGGCATTGGGAAGCAGAAACTCGCCCCAGCTCTTGCTCCGAAGCCCTTCGGTCGGTAGGTTGACGGCCCGCAGCACGTCCAACGTTTGCGGGTAAATGAACCCCTTGGGGTTGCTTCCGGCGCTGTAGCCGCGGAAACGCTCTTCACCGCGATGGTTCGTGATGGCCTCGGCGAGGATGCTGCGCGCTGAGTTTCCGACGCACACGAACAGGACGTTGTAATGACCTTGCATGGCGCTCTTAGGTCAGACGGTTTGGGCTTCGTACCAGCGTTTACTGGCGGTGACGATGCGGACCACGGACAGCATTACCGGCACCTCAATCAGCACGCCCACCACGGTGGCGAGCGCTGCGCCCGAGTGCACGCCGAACAGGCCTACCGCCGTGGCGACCGCCAGCTCGAAGAAGTTGCTGGCACCGATCAGGGCCGATGGCGCCGCCACACAGTGCGGGACGCGGAACGCGCGATTGAGGAGATAAGCCAGCGCCGAATTGCCGTAGACCTGGATCAGGATCGGCACCGCCAGCATGACGATCACCAGCGGCTGGGCGAGGATTTGCTGCCCCTGGAAGCCGAACAGGAGCACCAAGGTCAGTAGCAACGCGCCAAGTGAGATCGGCCCCAGCCGGGCCAGTAGGCGCTGGAGTGCGCCCTGACCACCATGAGCCAGTACGACACGACGCAAGATGACGCTGATCAGCACCGGCACGACGATGTAGAGCACGACCGAGAGGATCAGGGTGTTCCACGGCACGGTGATCGCCGAGATTCCGAGCAGCAGCCCGACGATGGGCGCGAAGGCCACCACCATGATCGCGTCGTTCAAGGCCACTTGGCTCAGCGTGAAGTTGGGCTCGCCGTTGCACAGGTTGCTCCACACGAACACCATCGCCGTGCAGGGCGCGGCCGCCAGCAGGATCAGGCCTGCGACGTAGGAATCCAGCTGGTCGGCCGGAAGCCACGGCGCAAAGACGTGGCGGATGAAGATCCAGCCCAGCAGCGCCATCGAGAAGGGCTTCACCGCCCAGTTGATGAAGAGCGTGACGCCGATGCCCTTCCACTGGCGGCGCACGCCACCCAGCGCGCCGAAGTCGATCTTCAACAGCATCGGGATGATCATCAGCCAGATCAGCACGGCGACGGGCAGATTGACCTGCGCCACCTCCAGGCCGCCCAGCCTCGTGAACGTACCGGGTAGGAGATGTCCGAGCAGCGTTCCCGCAACGATGCACAGCAATACCCAGACGGTCAGGTAACGCTCGAAGAAGCCGATGGAGTTCTTTTTCACAGGGGCGGCGGCGCAGGCCTCGGCCGCCGGCAGGAGTGTCTTGCTCATGCGGCGTCCTCATCTTCGTCGGTGATGGTGCCGATGCGATCCAACGCCTGTTTCAAGGCCTCGCGATCCATCGCCTCCACCGGCAGGTCGACCAAGGCGGTGATCCGGTAGAGGATCACCGTGTGGGCGTGACGGAACGCTTCCAGCAAGGCGCCATGGCTGTGGGCAGCGGTCGGATCGGAAAGGCCCCAGTGGCTTTTGACGAAGTCGCCAAAGAGCACAGGGCAGGCTTCGTTGGCCGCGTTGTCGCACACGGTGATGACGATATCGAGCGGCGGGGCACCTGCCTCCGTGAACCGATCCCACGACTTGCTGCTCAGGCCTTCGACTGAAATGCCTGCCGCCTGGAGTCCCTCCAGCGCGTAAGGGTTGACCTTGCCCGTGGGTTGGCT
Source organism: Pseudomonadota bacterium (assembly GCA_021777635.1). Next base: position 6,202 of record JAJYDI010000023.1, on the reverse strand, counting down.
GCCGGCGCTGAACGCCTCGAAACGGCCCTTGCCCAAGTGGTTTAGCATCGCTTCGGACAGGATGCTGCGGGCGGAGTTACCCGTGCAGATGAACAGGACGCGGCAGGGGTTCATGGCGGCTCTCGTGAGGTGCGCAGACCGAGGAAAGGTTTGCATGGCTACCTTGTTTCAATAATTCTATATTCATAGAAGTATAGGGCTAATGCAATACCGGATCTGCCTGTGACCGAAGAACGCCCCCACATGTTGCTGGCGATTGAAAATCGAACGGGGGAGTTTTCGGTCGGCGCCAACAGTGCTGGGGCTGGGCAGCGAGGTCGAGGACCTGCTGGAGCGCCGGTACGGCAGCGGCCGCTCGGCCTTGGGGCGATACGGTGGAGACCCCGCGCGGTGCGGCCGACGACGACATCGAACACCTGCGCGACCTGGCCTCCGAGGCGCCGGTGATCCGCCTGGTGAACCTGCTGATCCAGCGCGCGGTCGAGCAGCGCGCGTCGGACATCCACATCGAGCCGTTCGAGAACCGCCTGAAGGTGCGCTACCGCATCGACGGCGTGCTGCACGAGGTCGAGGCGCCGCCGGCCAGTTCGGCCGCGGCGGTGAACTCGCGCGTCGTGCTCATTCCCCCAGCGTCAGCAGCGAGGCGTTGCCGCCGGCCGCGGTGGTGTTGACGCTTACCACGCGTTCGCTGGCGAAGCGGGCGAGGTAGTGCGGGCCGCCGGCCTTGGGGCCGGTGCCGGACAGGCCCTCGCCCCCAAACGGCTGCACGCCGACCACTGCGCCGATCTGATTGCGGTTGACGTAGCAGTTGCCGACGCGCACGCCACGGCGGATCTGCTCGACGCTGGTGTCGATGCGACTGTGAATGCCCAGCGTCAGCCCGTAGCCGGTGGCGTTGATGTCGGCCAGCACCTGCTCGAGCTCGCCGGCCTGCCAGCGCACCACGTGCAGCACCGGGCCGAACACCTCGCGTTCGAGCACGCGCAGTGACGGAATCAGATAGGCGCGCGGCGCGAAGAAAGTGCCGTGCGCGCAGACGTCGTCCAGCGTGGCCTCGGCGATCTTGTGCGCCTCGCGGTCCATGCGCGCGGCGTGCGCGAGCAGCAGCTTGCGCGCGTCCTCGTCGATCACCGGGCCGACGTCGGTGGACAGCAGGCCGGGGTCGCCGACCCTGAGTTCGGCCATGGCGCCGGCCAGCATGGCGATTACCTTGTCGGCGACGTCGTCCTGCACGAACAGCACGCGCGCGGCCGAACAGCGCTGGCCGGCGGAGTCGAACGCCGAGGCGATGGCGTCCTTGACCAGCTGCTCGGGCAGCGCCGAAGAGTCGGCAATCAGCGCGTTCTGGCCGCCGGTCTCGGCGATCAGCGCGGCGATCGGCGCGTTGCGCGCAGCCAGACTGCGGTTGATTGCCCACGCCGTCTCGGTCGAACCGGTAAAGGCGACGCCGGCCACTCGCGCATCGCGGGTGAGTGCCGCGCCGACCGTGGGCCCGTCGCCCGGGGTCAGCTGCAGCACCGCCGTCGGCACGCCGGCCTCGTGCAGCAGCGCGGTCATGGCGTGCGCGATCAGGGTGGTCTGTTCCGCGGGCTTGGCGATCACCGCATTGCCCGCGGCCAGCGCTGCCGCAACCTGGCCGGTGAAGATCGCCAACGGGAAGTTCCACGGGCTGATGCAGACAAACACGCCACGGCCGTGCAGTTCCAGCGCGTTGCGTTCGCCGGTCGGTCCCGGCAGCGGAGTGGGTGCGGCGAACAGGCGGCGCGCCTCGTGGGCGTAGTAGCGCAGGAAATCGGCGGCCTCGCGCACCTCGGCGACGGCGGCGCCCAGCGTCTTGCCGGCTTCGCGCACGCAAAGGGCGATGAACGCCGCGCGACGGTCCTCGAGCAGGCCGGCGGCACGCTCGAGAATCTGCGCGCGTGTCTCGGCAGGGGTAGCGTCCCAGCTCGATTGCGCCGTTGCCGCCTGGGCCAGTGCGTGCTCGATGGTGGCGGCGTCGGCAGCCTGCCAATGGCCGATCACCTGGCGGCGGTCGGCGGGATCGCTGACCGTGATCTCGGGGCCGGCGGAAGACGCCCCGGGAACCAGTGGCGCAGCCCGGCGCGGCGCCAGCGTCGCATTGACGGCGGCGGCCATGGCCCTGAGGTCGTCATCGTTGGCGCTGTTGAAGCCCATGGAGTTGATCCGGACGGGAAGGTAGAGGTTGACCGGCAGCGGAATGCGCGGATGCGCCTTGTGCGCATGGGTCGCTGCCGTCTCGCAGGGATCGGCGACGAGCTCGCGCACCGGCACGCGCGCATCGACGATGCGGTTGACGAAACTGGTGTTGGCGCCGTTCTCCAGCAGCCGGCGCACCAGGTATGGCAACAGGTCCTCATGGCTGCCCACCGGCGCATAGACACGGCAGGGCACGCCCAGCTTGTCGGCGCCGATCACCTCGGCGTAGAGATCCGCGCCCATGCCATGCAGGCGCTGGAACTCGAACGGCCGGCCGCCAGCGTGATGATGAATCGCCGCGATGGTGTGTGCGTTGTGGGTGGCGAAAGCGGGATAGATCAGCGCGCTGCCGGCGTCCAGCAGTCGCTGCGCGCAGGCGAGATAGGCGACATCGGTGTTGACCTTGCGCGTGTAGACCGGATAACCGGCCAGGCCTTGCTCCTGCGAGCGCTTGATCTCGGCGTCCCAGTAGGCGCCTTTGACCAGGCGCACGCACCAGCGGCGGTCGGCGCGGCGCGCCTGTTCGGCCAGCCAGTCGATTACGAACGGAGCGCGCTTCAGATACGCCTGCACGGCGAGCCCGAAACCGTTCCAGCCGGCTAGCGACGGATGCGCGAACACCCCGCCGATGATCTCCAGCGACAGCTCCAGCCGGTCGGCCTCCTCGGCGTCCACGGTCATGCCGATGCCCTGTGCCTTCGCCAGCTGCGCCAGATCCAGCAGCATCGCCGTCAGTTCGGCGCGTGCGCGAGCGCGCTGGCCAACCTCGTAGCGCGGATGCAGCGCCGACAGCTTGACCGAGATCGACGGCGCGTCGAGCACGTCGGCCCAAGGGCCGCGTTGACCCAGCGCGAGAATCGCGCTCTTGTACGCCTGCAGGTAGCGCGCGGCGTCGGGTGCGGTCAGCGCGGCCTCACCGAGCATGTCGTAGGAATAGCGATAGGCGCGGTGTTCCTTGCCGGCGGCGCGGTCGAGAGCCTCGTCGATGCTGCGGCCCATCACGAACTGATGGCCCATGATGCGCATCGCCTGGCGCACCGCGAGCCGCACCAGCGGGTCGCCTGCGCGCGCAGTCAGACGCTTCAGCGCGCTCGTGAAATCGCGCTCAGTCTCCGCGCCCAGGCGCACCAGCCGCCCGGTCAGCATCAGGCCCCAGGTGGAGGCGTTGACGAACAGCGACTCGCTCTTGCCGAGGTGCTTTTCCCAGTCGGCCCCGCCGAGCTTGTCTTGGATCAGACGGTCGGCGGTGCCGGAATCGGGGATGCGCAGCAGCGCTTCCGCGACGCACATCAGCAGCACGCCCTCCTCGCTGGAGAGGTCGTATTGGCGCATGAACGATTCGACTGCGGTCTGTTCGCCGGCGCGGGCACGCACGCTCTCGACCAGCGCGGCGGCATGGTCGAGGACCGCCTCGCGCGCGCCCGGATCGAGGCGCGTGGACTGCAGCAATGCGCTGACCGCCGCATCCTCGTCGCGCAACCAGGCGCCGGTGATCGCGCTTCGCAGCGGATCGCCGGGAGCGGGCAGTTCGGGGCTGAGCAATTCGGCGGTCACGGATTCGGTCTTCGTCGAGCGTCGCAAGCATGCGCAGCGGTACATTCTAGAGGTGGGATCTGCTGCGTACCACGACGGGCGCCGCGGCCTGCGGCAGGTTGTCGCAGAGACGGCCGCGCCGCGCGCAACTTGATCTCAATCATGGAAAGTGCTGCATTGCCATTCTTGCTGCGCACGCGTGGCGGGCAGTATTCTTGCTCGGCTGAAGGAATACCCATCGCGTGATCGCCGTCGAGCCTCCCGCGTTGCCGAGTCAGCCGGTGGTGTTCTGGGTCCGGCCCAACCGGGCACTGAGCCGACGCGGCATGGTGACGTTGTGGGGCGTGCTGGCGGGAGTGTCGATGCTGGTGGCGCTGGTCAGCGGCGTGGTCGGCAATGCGTACGCGGCGCTGTTCGCGCTGGCTGAGGCGGGCGCGCTGGCGCTGGCGCTGGCGGCGGCCTGGAAGGCAGGCGCCCGCGCCGAGCGCATCCGGTGCACCGAGGATGCGCTGGAGGTGCATGCGTTTCCTTCTGGTCAGCAACGAGCCCGCTTCCAGCCATACTGGGTGCGGCTGGGGTGGAGGCCCGGCAACGGACATCGCCGGCTGGTGCTGGCTTCGCATGGACGCGAGATCGAAATCGGTGCGTTTCTCGGCGACGAGGAGCGCGGACAGCTGCATCAACGGCTTGAACTTTTGCTGGCACGGGCGCATCAGCCGGCGTGGCGCGAACACGAACCCTCGGGGAACTGACAATGAGGCGAGGCAGCATGAGTTGGACCGCACGGATCAGCGCGGCCTTGGCACTGGCAACCGGCAGTGCGGCGGCGGCCGGCGCGACGGCTGCGGTCGGCCACCCGGTGCCGTGGCAGCTGAACATGACCGAGGGCGCCTCGCCGCTCTCGCATCAGGTCTACGACCTCCACATGTATGCCTTCTGGGTCTGCGTCGGCATCGGCGTGGTGGTGTTCGGCGCGATGATTATCGCGATGGTGCGCTTTCGCAAATCACGGGGTGCCGTCGCCGAAACCTGGACCCACAATGCCAAGCTCGAGGTGATCTGGACGGTGGTTCCAGTGTTGATCCTGATTGCGCTGGCGCTGCCTGCGACGCGCATCCTGATCAATGAAAGCAACACCGGTGATGCCGGGCTGACCGTCAAGGTCACCGGCTTCCAGTGGAAGTGGCGCTACGATTACGTCGATTACCAAGGCCGCCCGGTCAGCCGCGTGGGCTTCATCTCCAAGCTGGCATTCAACAGCGATGAAGCGCGCCAGCTCGATTCCGGCATCAATCCCCGGTCGATCAAGTCGAAGACTGGCTATGACGACTATCTGCTCAACGTAAATCATCCACTGGTGGTGCCGACCCACACCAAGATCCGCTTCGTGATCACGGCCGATGATGTGATTCACGGCTGGTGGGTGCCGGCGCTGGGCTGGCAGGCCGACGCCGTGCCGGGCCTGATCCACGACACGTGGGGCGAGATCGATACGCCCGGAACCTATCGCGGCCAGTGCGCGCAGCTGTGCGGCCAGGATCACGCCTACATGCCGATCGTAATCAAGGCGGTTCCGCCGGCCGCGTTCCAGGGCTGGCTGGCGGCGCAAGAATCGCGTGCCCGCCTCGACACCGCCGCGCGCACCGTGCAGGTCGCACCCGTTCCCGCCCCGGCCCCGCAAGGCTGACCGAGTTCACCGAGAGGCAGCAAGACATGGCGACCCACGCAAGCACTCACGACGACCACGACGCCAAGCCGGGCTTTGCGCAGCGCTGGCTGTTCGCGACCAATCACAAGGACATCGGCACGATGTACCTGGTGTTCTCGCTGATCATGTTCTTCATCGGCGGATCGATGGCGATGGTCATCCGCGCCGAGCTGTTCAAGCCCGGCCTGCAACTGGTGCAGCCGTACTTTTTCAACGAAATGACCACGATGCACGCGCTGGTCATGATCTTCGGCGCGGTGATGCCGGCCTTCGTTGGTCTGGCCAACTGGATGATCCCGCTGATGGTTGGCGCGCCGGACATGGCGCTGCCACGCATGAACAACTGGTCGTTCTGGATCCTGCCGTTTGCCTTCGTTCTGTTGCTGTCCACCCTGTTCATGCCCGGCGGCGCGCCCGCCGCGGGCTGGGTGATGTATCCGCCCTTGGTCCTCCAGGGAGGCGACTCCATTGCGTTCATGATCTTCGCCATCCACCTGATGGGCATTAGCTCGATCATGGGCGCGATCAACATCATCGCGACCATTCTCAACCTGCGCGCGCCGGGGATGGACCTGCTGAAGATGCCGCTGTTCGTGTGGACCTGGCTGATCACCGCATTCCTGCTGATCGCGGTGATGCCGGTGCTGGCCGGCGCGGTCACCATGCTGCTGACCGACAAGTTCTTCGGCACCAGCTTCTTCAACGCCGCCGGCGGCGGCGATCCGCTGCTCTACCAGCACATCT
>JAJYDI010000022.1 GCA_021777635.1 Pseudomonadota bacterium | reverse complement strand
GTTCGTCCCAGGCGCGCAAGGCGTGGCGCAGGTCGTGGGTGAACAGGCCCGCCTGCAGGCCGTAGTCCGAGTCGTTGACGCGCGCGAGCGCGGCTTCGAAGTCGTCGAAGGGCTCGAGCAGCGCCAGCGGGCCGAAGGCCTCCTCCCGCTGTAGGCGCGCCTGGGCCGGCACCGCTTCGAGCACGGTGGCCGGCACCAGGGCGCCGTCGCCGCCGCCGCCGCACAGCAGGCGCGCACCGCCGGCGACCGCCTCGTCGATCCACGCGCGCACGCGCGCCGCGGCCGCCGGCTCGATCAGGGGGCCGAGCGTGACCGACTCGTCCCTGGGGTCGCCCGCGCGCAGCGCCGATGCCGCCGCCACGAAGCGCGTGCGGAAGGCGTCGTACAGGCTGCGGTGGACGAGGACCCGCTGCACGCTGATGCAGCTCTGCCCGGACTGGTAGAACGCGCCAAAGGCCATGCGCTCGACGATGGCATCCAGGCGATCGCCCTGGTCGGCATCGACGATGCAGGCGGCATTGCCGCCGAGTTCCAGCACCACCTTCTTGCGCCCGGCGCGGGCCTTGAGCTGCCAGCCGACCTGGCCGCCAGTGAACGAGAGCAGCCGCAACCGATCATCCTCGACCAGCGGCGCCGACGACGGGCCGGGCAGGGGCAGGATCGAAAACGCGCCAGGCGGCAGCTCGGTGCCGGCAAGCACTTCGCCGATGAGCAGCGCGCCGAGCGGCGTTTTCTCCGAGGGCTTCAGCACGAACGGGCAACCGGCGGCGATCGCCGGGGCGACCTTGTGCGCGACCAGGTTCAGGGGGAAATTGAAGGGCGTGATGAACGCGCAGGCGCCCACCGGCACGCGCCGCGTGAAGCCCCGGTAGCCGCGGGTGCGGGGCGAAATCTCGAGGTTGAGGACTTCGCCGTCGATGCGCACGGCTTCCTCGGCGGCCACGCGAAACGTGTCGATCAATCGCGTGACCTCGCCGCGGGCGTCGCGGATGGGCTTTCCGGCCTCCAGGCACAGCAGCTGCGCGAGCTCGCCGGCGCGGGCCTCGAACGCCGCCACACATTGCGCCAGCACGCGCTGGCGCGCATCCGGCGTCATCGCGCGCATGGCCGGCGCGGCGGCTTCGGCCGCCGCGATCGCCTGCTCGACCGCGGCGGCATCCGGCAGCGCCACCTGCGCGGCGGCCTCGCCGCGGTAGGGATCGATCACGACGAGGTCGTCGTTGGGCGAGTGCGCGCGATTGGCGAGGTAGTACGGATAGGGTTTGGCCTGCATGGCGGTCCTCCGGGAATGGCCCATCCCATGGTCATCGACTGCGCGCGGGCTGCCCGGTTCCCCGTGGGTGCCCACGCGGAGTCAGCGACGTTCACCCAGCAGCCGCTCGATGCGGCGATCGGGCACCAGCCACATCAGCGCCACCGCGATGTAGATCAGCTGCGCCAGCCACGCCTGCACGGCGACCAGGACGATGGCGAGGGCGTAGAGACCGATCGAGAGCTTGCCCTTGAACTCGCCGCCGATCGCGCGGGCGAGCAGCGACGCCTCGCCTTCGCCGCGCATGATCAGCCACTCGAGGATCCAGTAGGCGATGGCGGCCATCAGCAGGACGGCGCCGTAGAGTGCCGAGGGCAGCGCGCCGAAGTGGTTCTCGCCCATCCAGCCGGTGACGAAGGGCAGCAGCGACAACCAGAACAGCAGATGCAGGTTGGCCCACAGGACGGCGCCGCTCACCCGCGCGGTCGCATGGAGCATGTGGTGGTGGTTGGTCCAGTAAATGCCGACGTAGATGAAGCTCAGCACGTAGCTGAGGAACACCGGCAGCAGCGGCGCCAGGGCGGCCAGCGTGTCGCCGTGCTGAACCCGCAGCTCGAGCACCATGATCGTGATGATGATCGCGAGGACGCCGTCACTGAAGGCCTCGAGGCGGGACTTGCTCACGGTGCATCCTCCCCGGGGCGCACGCGCCGGGCGTGCGCCACGGTATCGAGCTCGCCATCGGCCAGCCGCACGGTCACGGGATCACCGACCGCGACGGACTGCGTCGAACGCAGGACCCGGCCCTGCGCATCCGTGGCGATGGCGTAGCCGCGGCGCAGCGTCGCCAGCGGGCTGACCGCATGCAGCGCCTGACCCGCCACCTGCACCCGCGTGCGCTGCCGTCGCAACCGCTGCTGCCACGCGAGGCGCTGGCGCTGCGACAGCATCGCCAGCCGGTCGCGCCAACCGGCGAAGCGGCGTGCGGGCGACTGCGCCATCAATCCGGCGAGGCGTCGGTCGAGCCGTGCGCGTTGCAGTGCGATGCGCTGCGGCAGCAGGGTCGCCAGCCGTTGCCGCAGGGCCTGCAGGCCGTCGCGGCGCCGGGCGATCCGTTGCAGCGGGTGCTGCAGCCGCAGTCGCGCCAGCCAGCCGTCGAGCGTCTGCGCCTGCCGTTGCAGGCGCTGGTTCATGCGCCGTCCGAGCTGCTCGTGCAGCCGCGCCAGCCGCGCGCGCAGCAGCGTCGCGTCGGGGACCAGCAGTTCGGCGGCGGCCGAGGGCGTCGGCGCCCGGAGGTCGGCGGCGAAATCGACCAGCGTGAAGTCGATTTCGTGCCCGACCGCGGCCACCAGCGGCACGGTGCATTGCGCCACGGCGCGCACCACCGACTCGTCGTTGAAGGCTGCCAGGTCCTCGCTGGCGCCGCCACCCCGCGTCAGCAGGAGGACGTCGTAGCGACCGCTGCGGCAGGCGCGCGCCAGCGTCGCGGCGATCGCCGCCGGCGCCTCGCGCCCCTGCACGGGGACCGGCAGCAATTCCACTTCGGGCAGCGGGAACCGCCGTGCCAGCACGGCCAGGACGTCGCGGATGGCGGCGCCGCTCGGCGACGTGACCACGCCGATGCGGTTGGGATAGGCGGGCAGCAGCCGCTTGCGTTCGGCGGCGAACAGGCCTTCCGCGGCCAGCCGGGCGCGCAGCGCCTCCAGCTGGCGGGCCAGCGCGCCGGCGCCGGCATCCTCGAGCGCCTCGACGACGAGCTGGTAATCGCCGCGCGGCTCGTAGAGCGTGACGCGGCCGCGGGCGAGGACGCGCTGGCCCTCGGCGGGTGCGAAGCGCAGCGTCTGCGCACGCGCCCGGAACATGGCGCAGCGGACCTGGGCCTGGGCGTCCTTCAGCGTGAAGTACAGGTGGCCGGACGCGGGCCGCGAGAGATTGCCGATCTCGGCCTCGACCCAGACCAGGGGCATCGCATCGTCCAGCAGGCCGCGCACCAGCCGATTCAGGGCACTGGGTGTCAGGACCTCACGCGGATTCGAGCTTGGAGGGGGCGCTGGCATGAGCCTGCCAGCCTAGCAGAACGCACCCGGCCGGCCCGCGCTGGCGAGATCCGGGGCGGGCTGCGCTAGGCGTCGCCGCCGGCGCCGATCCCGGGCCGGTGCGCGTCGGCCTCGAACCAGTGTGCGGTGCGCCGCAAGCCGGCGCGCAGCAGGGGATTGCGCATCCACACCGCGTGCCGGGTGAAGGTGAACTTCGCGCCCAGGTAGGCCTTCACCTCCGGATCGGTCCAGCCAATGACGTAGTGGCGCAATCCATGGCGCAGGGCGTAGCCGATGCATTCGGCGAAGCTCACGAAGAACAGGCCGAAGCGGCGCGCCTCGGGATAGCGGAAGCCGACGTACTTGTCGATGAGCATGCCGTCGTGCTCGAAGCACAGCTTCCAGCCGATGATACGGCCCTCGTGCCTGAAGACGAACACGAAACCCGGCAGCGCGGCGTCGGTGAACACGGCGTGGAAGAACGCCGGCGACAGCTCGTCGAACTGCGTCTCGCTCTGTGCGTAGACCTGCTGGTACAGCGCGACCAGTTCGGCCCGTCGTGCGGCATCGGCCAGCGCCGGGCCGCCCAGCGGCCACGTTTCGACGTGCAGTTGCGCGCGCTGGCGCAGCTTGCGACGGATGTCGTAGCGGTGCTTGCCGGAAAAGCGGGCGAGCCAGTCGTCGATGCTGCGGAAGTCGATGGGCAGGTACGCCAGCGCCTGGCCTTCCAGCAGTACGTAGCCGGCCGCCTGCGCCGCCGCCATCAGGGCGTCGGCGAGGCGGTTCTCGGCTGCATCGAGCAGGGGCGACGCCTGCGGGAGGTCCTTGAGGATCAGGAGCGGGACGTCGCGGCCATGCGCCGCGACCAGGCGCGCGGGCAGCGTCGCGACCTCCGTGGCGTCGGCGAACGCCAACGGCAGGTACTCGCTGACGGTGCTGCCGGCGAAGACGGTCCGCGGGCGCAGCAGGGCGCCCCACCACCGGTAGCCGGGCAGGGCGCGCAGTCGGCGCGCCTGCGCGGGGTCGACGGTCGTCAGCAGGTCGAAGCGCGTCTGGAACAGCGGCGTGCCGCCGCGCGTCCGCCAGGCCGAGAAGCCGACCGGCGGTTGCTGGCAGAAAGCATCGACCAGCGCCGCGGGTTCCAGCGCGAACGCGTGCCGTTCGACGGGCCACGGCGCGACCGCTTCACGGGCGTGCGAATTCGGCATGCGGCAAGCATAGTCCGTTGGACGCCAGCTGCCGATGCGGCAGGACGGCGCTTTTGGAATCAGTCTGCGTCGTAGTCGAGCCAGGGCGCCAGCCAGCGCTCGGCCTCGGCCTGGCTCCAGCCCTTTCGCCGGGCGTAATCGGCGACCTGGTCGCGGCCGAGCCGGCCGACGACGAAGTATTGGCTCTGCGGATGGGCGAAGTACCACCCCGACACCGAAGCGGCGGGATGCATCGCGAAGCTGTCCGTCAGCGCGATGCCGGTGTGCGCCTCGGCGTCCAGCAGCCGGAACAGCGTCGCCTTCTCGGTGTGGTCCGGGCACGCCGGGTAGCCGGGCGCCGGGCGAATGCCCCGGTAACGCTCCTCGACGAGCGCCTCGTTGCCCAGCGCCTCGTCCGGCGCGTAGCCCCAGAATTCGCGGCGCACCCGCTGGTGCAACCGCTCGGCGAACGCCTCGGCGAGGCGATCGGCCAACGACTTCAGCAGGATCGCGCCGTAATCGTCGTGTGCGGCCTCGAACCGCGCGAGATGGGGCTCGATCCCGAGCCCCGCGGTGACCGCGAAGCCGCCGATCCAGTCGGCGACGCCGTGGCCAGCCGGGGCGATGAAGTCCGCCAGGCACAGGTTGCCCCGTTCGGCGGGCTTGTCCGCCTGCTGGCGAAGGAAATGCAGGGTCGTCGCCTCGCCGGGCCCGCGCAGGACCACGTCGTCGCCCACCGCCTGCGCCGGCCAGAAGCCAACCACGCCGCGCGCTCGCAGCCAGCGTTCGCGCACGATCCGGTCGAGCATCGCCTCCGCATCGGCATGCAACGCCCGCGCCTGGGTGCCGACGACGGCATCGTCGAGGATGGCGGGGAATCGACCGGCCAGTTCCCACGCCTGGAAGAACGGCGTCCAGTCGATGTAGGCGCGCAGTTCCGCGAGGTCGTAGTCGTCCAAGACCGTCAGGCCCGGCACCCGGGGGGCAGGGGCCTCGTAAGCGTCCCAGTCGACCCGTGGCGCCTGCGCGCGCGCCTGCGCAAGCTCGAGCAGCGGCTTGTTGCCGCCCCGCTGGAGATGGCGGTCGCGCACGCCGGCATAGTCCGCGCGCACGCGCTCGATGAAGGCCGGCGCGAGCTCGTGGCTGACCAGCGACTGCGCCACGCCCACGGCGCGCGAGGCGTCCTTCACCCAGACCGTGGGCGCGCTGTAGTGCGGTTCGATCTTCAGGGCGGTATGCGCGCGCGAGGTGGTGGCGCCGCCGATCAGCAACGGCACGGCAAAGCCCTGCCGACGCATCTCGCGCGCGACATGCGCCATCTCCTCGAGCGAGGGCGTGATCAGCCCGGAGAGGCCGATCAGGTCCGCGTTGGCGGCGCGTGCGGTATCCAGAATCTTCTGGGCCGGCACCATCACGCCGAGATCGATCACCTCGAAGTTGTTGCAGGCGAGCACCACGCCGACGATGTTCTTGCCGATGTCGTGGACGTCGCCCTTCACCGTCGCCATCACGATCTTGCCGCGCGACTGGCCGACATCACCGCCGCGCGCCTTCTCGGCCTCGATGAAGGGCAGCAGGTGGGCGACCGACTTCTTCATGACGCGCGCGCTCTTGACCACCTGCGGCAGGAACATCCGGCCGCTGCCGAACAGGTCGCCGACGATGTTCATGCCCGCCATCAGCGGGCCTTCGATCACATCCAGCGGCCGGGCGGCCTGCAGGCGGGCTTCCTCGGTGTCCTCGACGACGAACTGGTCGATGCCGTGCACCAGCGCGTGCGCCAGGCGCTCGGCCACGGGCAGGGTGCGCCAGGCGAGGGCGTCCTCGGTGCCGCCGGCGCTGCGGCCGGCCTTGTGGCGTTCGGAGACCTCGAGCAGGCGCTCGGTCGCATCCGGCCGGCGATCCAGCACGACGTCCTCGACGCGCTCGCGCAGCCCGGGGTCGAGGTCGTCATAGAGCGCCAGCGCGCCGGCGTTGACGATGCCCATGTCCATGCCGGCGGCGATGGCGTGGTACAGGAAGACGGCGTGGATCGCCTCGCGGACGGCATTGTTGCCGCGGAAGGCGAACGACACGTTGGAGACGCCGCCGGACACGTGGCCCAGCGGGAATTCGCGGCGGAGCTGGCGGGTGGCCTCGATGAAGTCGACGGCGTAGTGCGCGTGCTCCTCGATGCCGGTGGCGATCGCGAAGATGTTGGGATCGAAGACGATGTCCTCAGGCGCGTAGCCCGCCTGCGTGGTCAGCAGCGCATGCGCGCGCCGGCAGATGGCAACCTTGCGCGCGAGGGTGTCGGCCTGGCCGGCCTCGTCGAAGGCCATCACCACCACGGCGGCGCCGTAGCGGCGGATGCGCCGCGCCTGCTCGAGGAAGGGGGCCTCGCCCTCCTTCAGCGAGATCGAGTTGACGATGCCCTTGCCCTGCAGGCACTTGAGGCCGGCCTCGATCACGCCGAACTTGGAGGAGTCCAGCATCACCGGCACGCGCGCGATGTCCGGCTCGGCGGCCACCAGGTCGAGGAAGCGGACCATCGCCGCCTCGGCGTCCAGCAGGCCCTCGTCCATGTTGACGTCGATGAGCTGCGCGCCGTTCTCGACCTGCTGGCGCGCCACCGCGACGGCCTCGTCGTAGCGGTCTTCCTTGATGAGCTTGCGGAACTGCGCCGAACCGGTGACGTTGGTGCGCTCGCCGACGTTGACGAAATTGGTCTGCGGGCCGATCACGAACGGCTCGAGACCGCTGAGGCGCGTCTGGGGCGCCGGCCGGGCCGGCGCGCGCGGCGGCAGCGGCGCGACCGCCTCGGCGATGGCGCGGATGTGCGCCGGGGTCGTGCCGCAGCAGCCGCCGACGATGTTGAGCAGGCCCGCTTCGGCGAAGCCCCGCAGGGTGGCGGCCATCATCGCCGGGCTTTCGTCATATTCGCCGAAGGCGTTCGGGAGGCCTGCGTTCGGGTGCGCGCTGACGTTCACCTCCGCCACCTGCGCCAGCATGTCGACATGGGCGCGCAGCTCGGTGGCGCCGAGCGCGCAGTTGAGGCCGACCGACAGCGGGCGCGCATGCCGCAGCGAGTACCAGAACGCCTCGGCCGTCTGGCCCGACAAGGTTCGGCCGGAGCGGTCAGTGATGGTGCCGGAGACCATCACCGGCACGCGGGCGCCGCGCTCCACGAACAGGTCCTCGAGCGCGAACAGCGCCGCCTTGGCGTTGAGCGTGTCGAAGACGGTCTCGACCATGAGGATCTCGGCGCCACCGTCGAGCAGGCCGCGCGCGGCCTCGAGGTAGGCCGCCGCCAGCGCGTCGAAACGCAGGGCCCGGAAGCCCGGGTTGTTGACGTCCGGGCTGATCGACAGGGTGCGGCTGGTCGGGCCGAGCACGCCGACGGCGAAGCGTGGCTGGTCCGGGGTATCCCGTTCCATCGCCGCGCAGGCTGCGTGCGCCAGCCGCGCGCCTTCGCGGTTGAGCTCGTAGACGAGGTGCTCCAGCCGGTAGTCGGCCTGCGAGACCGCAGTCGAGTTGAAGGTGTTCGTCTCGATGAGGTCGGCGCCGGCCGCGAGGTAGGCCTCGTGGACGCCGCGGATGAGCGCCGGCTGGGTCAGGCTCAGCAGGTCGTTGTTGCCGCGGAGGTCGCAGCCGCAGCCGGGGCCATGCGCATGCGCGTGCTCGGCATCGCAGCCTTCGGCGAAGCGCCGTCCCCGGAAGCCCTGCTCGTCCAGCGCATGCTGCTGGATCATCGTGCCCATGGCGCCATCGAGGATGAGGATGCGCCGCGCCAACCCATCCAGCAGCCGCTCGACGCGCGCCGGGTACAGCCAGGGAAGTTCAACGGTCATGGGCGGGGTCTTTGCGCCAGGAGGGACAGCACTTCGAAATGCGGCGCGCGGCGTTCCCGGCTGATGCGCTGGCAGGAGAGCACCTCGAGGCCCGCGCGGCGCGCGTAGCCCTGCAGGTCCTCCCGGCGGAACCCCTGGTTGAGGTGGCCATAGGGCGCCACCACCGCCGCGTGCGCATGCCGCGCCAGCGTGGTCAGCAGCAGGCGGCCCCCCGGCTTGAGCACGCGCGCCGCCTCGGCGACGGCCCGGGATGGCTGGGCGCTGTAGGTCAGCGCGTGCAGCATCAGCACCAGGTCGAAGCTCGTCTCCGGCAGGTCCAGCGCGTGCATGTCGCGCTGCAGGACCTCGACGTTGCGCAAACGGGCGAGGCGCTCGCGCGCCGCCTCGACGACGCGTGCGCCCAGGTCCACGCAGACGATGCGCCGGGCGTGCGGCGCGAGTAGTTCGGCGAGGACGCCGTCGCCCGAGGCGACGTCCAGCACCGTGCCGGTCTCGAGCAACTGCATCATGGCCCGCGCCAGCGTCTCCCAGGTCCGGCCGGGTGAATAATGGCGCTCCATGTCGCCGGCGACGCTGTCGGCCCAGCCGCCGCCCCCGCGCTGGGCGAGGACCTCGGCGAGGCGGGCGCGGTCGCTGTCCAGCAGGCTGTCGTCCAGGCCCGCGCGCAGCGTCTCGAGCACGGCATCGCGCTGCGCCGACTGCCCGCGGTCGGCGCGGTAGTAGACGGAGACCCCGGCGCGGCGGTCGCGCACGAGGCCGGCTTCGCGCAGCCGGGCGAGGTGCGTCGAGGCGCGCGGCTGCGCGAGGTGCAGGACCGCGGCGATCTCCGCCACGGTCAGTTCCTCATGTTCGAGCAGGGCCAGCAGGCGCATGCGCGTGGGGTCGGCGAGCAGGCGCAGCAGCAGCGTGGTCTGGTTCAGGTCCATGGTCAATCCATTTATCGCGATGCAAGGATATTGCAGCGATGGCGCGTGCGGCAAACATCGGCTCCCGTGGAACCGGTCGCCGCCGCTAAACTCGTCCGCTGCGGATCCTCATCGGGTGAGTCCATGCGAAGCTGGCTGGCGCTGCTGGGCGCGGTGGTCCTGGGCTTGGCGGCGCGCGCGCAGGCGGTCGATGTCCATGCCTTCCGGTCGGCACAGGCGCCCGGATCCGATGGCCTGCCCTATCGCCTCTATGTGCCGCGCCCGTTGCCGCGCGGCGGCGCCGGCCTGCCGCTGGTCGTGTTCCTGCACGGCTCCGACCAGGCGGGCACGGACAACGAGCAGCAGCTCCTGTACGACGCCAACGGCGCGCTCGAGTTGCTGGACAACGCGATCGCGGCGCACATCCCGCTGCTCTTCGCCGCGCCGCAGTCGCCGACGGAAACGTGGAATCCTGCGCAGGTGATGGCCGTCGTGCACGCCATCGAGGCGAAGTGGCCGGTGGATGCCTCGCGCATCTACCTGACCGGGTTGTCCTCCGGCGCCAGCGGCGCATGGGCGACCGCCAAGGCCTATCCCCGCGCATTCGCCGCGCTGGTGCCGATGACCGGTGCGACGACCCTCCGCGGCCTGCGGCGCATCGCCCATGTGCCGGAATGGGTGTTCGCCGCCGCCGACGACAATGACACCAACATCGTCTCCGGCTACGGCGGAGCCATGGTCGGGTCGCGCCCGGTGGTCGCGGCGCTGCGTCGCGCCGGCGGCACCATCTGCTACACGGAGTACCGGCACGGCCCCTGGCCGGCGCCGCATGTCATCTGGCCCGAGGCCTACGACGCACCGGGCCTCCTGCACTGGCTGCTCGCGCAGCGCCGCGGCCGTCCCTCGCCGGTGCCCTGCCCACCGGACGCCCGGTCCCCCTGATTCACGGCGTTTCCACCGGGTCCCGGGCGCGGCGCGTTACAATCCCCGTTTTTCAAACGCGCGTTTGCGACGCGCGGCATGCCATCCGGAGGCGCGCATGGATTTCCGTCTGACCGAAGACCAGCTGTCGATCCAGTCGATCGCACGTGATTTCGCGCAAAAGCGCATCGCGCCCGTGGCGGCGGAATTCGACCGCACCGGCGAGTTCCCGCTGGAGAACATCCGCGAGATGGGGCAGCTGGGCCTCATGGGCATCGAGGTGCCCGGCGAGTACGGCGGCGCCGGCATGGATTCGGTCAGCTACGCGTTGGCGATGATCGAAGTGGCGGCTGCCGACTGCGCGCATTCGACCATCATGTCGGTCAACAACACGCTGTACTGCAACGGCCTGCTCAAGTTCGCCACCGAGGAGCAGAAGCAGAAATACGTCCGGCCCATCGCGAGCGGGCAGGCCATCGGCGCGTTCGCGCTGACCGAGCCGCAGTCCGGTTCCGATGCGACGGCCATGCGCTGCCGCGCGGTCCGGCAGGCCGATGGCAGCTTCGTCGTCAACGGCAAGAAGAGCTGGATTACCTCGGGACCGGTCGCCCGTTACATCCTGTTGTTCGCGATGACCGACCCTGACAAGCATGCACGCGGGATCACCGCGTTCCTGATCGACACCACGCGGGAGGGATTCCACCGCGGCAAGACCGAGCCGAAGCTCGGTATCCGCGCCTCCGCCACCTGCGAGATCGAATTCCAGGATTACCGGGTGCCCGCCGAAGACGTGATTGGGGAGGAGGGCCACGGCTTCAAGATCGCGATGGGGGTCCTCGATGCCGGGCGCATCGGCATCGCCTCGCAGGCGGTGGGCCTGGCGCGCGCCGCCTACGAGGCGACGCTCGCCTATGCGCGCGACCGCAAGGCTTTCGGCCAGTCCATCGGCAGCTTCCAGATGATCCAGGCCAAGGTCGCCGACATGAAATGCCGGCTCGACGCCGCCTACTGGCTGACGCTGCGCGCAGCGTTCGCCAAGCAGTTGTCCGAGCAGGGCGAGGGCGGCCGCTTCAGCACCGAGGCGGCGGTGGCCAAGCTGACCGCCTCCGAGGCCGCCATGTGGATCACCCACCAGGCCGTGCAGGTGCATGGCGGCATGGGGTACTCCAAGGAACTGCCGCTCGAGCGCTATTTCCGCGACGCCAAGATCACCGAGATCTACGAAGGCACCAGCGAGATCCAGCGTTTGGTCATCGCCCGCAACGAGACGGGCCTGCGCTAAGGGCCCCTTCGCGCCGTTTGCCGTCGCTCGCCCACGCTCGTGTCAACGCCGCGGGCCGCCATGCGTTGTGCAGGGTGGAAGCGGCCCGTCGGTGGCCGCGTGGAGTGCGCACATGGGGACGGCGGATGCGAGGCGGTCGGCAAGCGCGCTGAATCGGCTCGGACTGGGCGCGCGCCGCGGTGAAATCACGACGCTGCAGGATCCCCTGGCCTGGGCCTTGCAGCAGACCGCCCGGCCCGTGGAGGATCGCGGCGTGTTCGCGGGCCTGCCGAGCAGCCTCGACTACCTGCGCAAGGAAGCGCAGCTGCAGCGGCAACGGCGAGCGCTGAAGCATCGGGAGGCCGGCCAGCCTGCCCCCGCGCCAACCGGCAAGGACGGCAAGCTGGCCAACCCGCTGGCGAGGCTTTTCGTGCAAATGTTCAGGGAGGACTTGCGCCGCGAGAGCAGTGCGCGCTGGCAACTGGCGGCGCGTAGCGACACGCCGTTCGCCGAGCGCCTGGTGCGGTTCTGGTCCAATCATTTCGCGGTGTCCGTGGACAAGGGTCCGGCGCGCTTGTACGCCGCGCCGATGGAGCGCGAGGCCATCCGCCCGAACATCAACGGACGCTTCTACGACATGCTCATTGCCGTCGAGCAGCATCCGGCCATGCTGCGGTACCTGGATCAGGCACAGTCGGTGGGACCGGATTCGCCGCTCGCCGAGCGGGTCGACCGGCGCCTGGCGCGTCGGGCCGACGGCCAACCGGCGCGCACGCTTGGGCTCAACGAGAACCTCGCCCGCGAGATCATGGAGTTGCATACCCTGGGCGTCGATGCGCACTACACGCAGGCCGATGTCATCCAGTTCGCCCGCGCGCTCACCGGCTGGAGCTTGCCCAATCCAAGGGAGCTCGCGCAGGGCGACGTGACGCGCCCATTCAAGTTCCGGCCCTTCGCGCACGAGCCCGGGCCGGTGACCGTGCTGGGCAAGGTCTACGACCAGCGCGGCGAGGAGCAGGCGAAGGCCATCCTCGCTGATTTTGCCGTGCATCCGGCGACGGCCCGCCATCTGGCGACGGAACTCGCCACGCACCTGGTCAGCGACGCACCGCCGCGGGACCTGGTCGATGCCATGGCGGCCGCCTATCTCGGTAGCGGCGGCCTGCTGCCGGCGATGTACGCCGCGCTGCTTCGGCATCCGGCGACCTGGATGCCGCAGGCGCGCAAGATCCGCACGCCGCAGGATCTGCTTTACGCGAGCCTGCGCGCCGGCGCCATCGATCCAGGCCGCCGGCCGCAACCGTGGGAGGGGCTGCTGATGCGCCTCGGCCAGCCCACCTTCATGCCGCGTTCGCCCGCGGGCTTCACCGATGTCGCAGCCGACTGGGTGGCCCCGGATGCGCTGTGGAAGCGCGTGCAGGTGGGCGAGGCCCTTGCCGAACGCGTGCCACGCACGGGCCTCGAGCCGCGTGCCCTTGCGCGCGAGGTCATCGGCCCGGTGTTGAAACCCGACACGCTGACCGCGCTGGCGCGTGCCGAGGCGCCCGAACAGGCGATGGCCCTGCTGTTCGCCAGTCCCGAATTCCAATGGAGGGTCTGAGATGACGACGCGCCGCGAGTTCCTGCGCCTGATGGGATGGTCCGCGACGGCCGCGGCCACGCTGACGTTCTGGCCCGGCGTGACCCGTGCGGCCACCGGTGGCACGACCCGCCTGCTGGTCCTGATGCTGCGTGGCGGGCTGGATGGCATCCACGCGCTGCCGCCCTACGGCGATCCGGGCTATGCGCAGCTGCGCGGGCCGCTGGCGTTGTCGCCCGCTGGCCCGACCGCCGAAGACCCGGCCGCCCTGCGTCTGGACGGCACGTTTGCCCTCCATCCGCAGTTGCGGTTCGCCCACCAGCTTTACCAGCGCGGGCAGCTGTTGCCCATCGCGGCCGCGGCGCCGCCGTACTGGGGACGCTCGCATTTCGAGGCCCAGGACTGCGTCGAAAACGGCACCGCCACCCCGGATGGCGCGCCGACTGGCTGGCTCAACCGCGCCGTTGCGGCCATGCCTGGGGTCGAAGGACTCGCCGTGACCACCGTCATGCCGCTGATGATGCGTGGAGGCGGTCGCGTCACGACCTGGTCGCCACCGCTTCCGGAGCGCGTCAACCCAATCCTGCTGCAACGCCTCGAGCCCCTGTATGCCGAGGATCCAGTGCTCGCGTCGGTCTTCGCCGATGCAATCCTCGCCCAAGGAACGGGCGCCGGCGCGGCGGTGGCCGCGCCGGCGGTCATGGAGGCTGGGCGGATGAAGGCGATGGGCAGCGGCGGACGGTTGCCGCAACTCATGGGTGACGCCGGCACGTTGATGAGCCGGACCGACAGCCCACGCATCGCCTTCGTCGAGGATTACGGCTGGGATACCCACGCCAACCAGGCCGCAATCCTCTCGCGCAAGCTCAAGGAACTGGACGCATCGTTCGCGGCGTTCGCGAAGTCGGCGCAGCCGATCTGGGCGCAAACGGCGGTCGTCGTCGTGACCGAGTTCGGCCGTACGGCCCGCATCAACGGTACCAATGGCACGGACCACGGCACGGGCGGCGTGATGTTCCTCCTCGGCGGCGCCGTGGCCGGCGGCCGCGTGGGCGGGCAGTGGCCGGGCATGCAGCCGAGGGAGCTCTACCAGGATCGAGACATCCATGCGACCACGGATTTCCGGGCCGTGTTCAAGGGTCTTCTGGCAGGACACATGGGGGTCAGCGAGCGCCTGCTTGCCGAACGCGTGTTTCCCGGGAGCGCTGCACTGAAGCCGCAACGCGGGTTGCTGCGGACCGCGCGCGCCGCCTGAAGTCCATCGCTATTGCTTGTTGGCCGCAGCGCCGGGACCGCGGAGCCCGGCGCTGCCATCATTCGCACTGATAGTCGTGATTAATAAACGGGACTGTGTTTCTGCAGCTCGTGCTTATATACATGGCGACTCCCTCAGTCCGCGGAACGATCGCGATGTCCAACACCACCCCGCATGAGCACGTCGACCCGGTCGAGGACGTGATCGAGCACGTCATTCCGGCCGACGAGATCGAGCTCGTCGCGCCCGACCCGGTGCCCCCGCATCCGCTGATCGCCCTTTTGCCGGGGCTGGCGATGGTTGTCGCGATCGCGTCCCTGGCCTGGTGGCTGGGCCGGTTGATGCCGCTGGTGGGCGGCCCGGTCATCGGGATCGTGCTCGGCATCATCGTGCGCAACACGCGGGCGCCGGGTCTGCCGTTCCACGCCGGGATCCGGTTCGCGGCCAAGCAGGTGCTGCAGTGGTCGGTGGTGGTGCTCGGCTTCGGGCTCAGTCTGGGCACCGTGGCCCACACGGGCATTGCGTCCCTGTCGGTGACGCTGGTGACGATGTCGGCTGCGTTCCTCACGGCGTGGGGGCTCGGGCGATTGCTCGGCGTATCCGGCAACCTGAAGACGCTGATCGGCGTCGGCACCGCGATCTGCGGAGGCTCGGCGATCGCGGCGGTGACGCCCATCATCGCGGCCGATGAATTCGAGACCGCGTTCGCCATTTCCACGATCTTCCTGTTCAATCTGGTGGCCGTCCTCCTGTTCCCCTTCCTCGGCCACCTCATGCACCTGTCGGATTTTGGTTTCGGCATGTGGGCGGGAACGGCCATCAACGACACCTCGTCGGTCGTCGCCGCGGCCTACAGCTACTCGCATGCGGCGGGTGGATTCGCCACCATCGTCAAGCTGACGCGCTCGACCCTCATCATCCCCATCTGCCTGATCCTCGCGATCGTCGAAGCCTGGAAGCAGAAGAAGAGCGGTGCGCAGGGTTTCAGCCTGATGCGCATTTTCCCATGGTTCATCATCTGGTTCCTGGTGGCCTCCGCGATCCGCACGGCGGGCCTCATACCGCCTTCGATCCAGCCCGGCATCGCCAACCTGGCCCTGTTCATGATCATCATGGCGTTGACCTCGATCGGACTTTCGGCCGACCTGCGACGGATGGCGTCGACGGGCCCCCGTCCGATCCTTCTCGGAACGGGCGTCTGGGCTGCCGTGGCGATCAGCAGCCTGCTCGTCCAGCATGCACTGGGGCAGATTTGAGTGCGCACCTCGATGCGCCGGCGTTCGGCCGAGGCATCACCGACCGGTCATCGGACCCGCGGGGCGTCGGCGCGAACTCGCCCACGGTTGCCCCCGGCTCCCTCGGCCCAGCCGGTCACTGATGCCCGAACCCGCCCCCTGATGGCATGCGCCGGATGGCCCCCGCCGGCAGCGCGCTGACTGCGGTGAGGGCCATGGGGGAAAACCCCGTCAGGCCGTCAGGTCCCGTTGTCCATGCCGCCCGATGAGCCCGAGCGGGCCGGCCGCGAACGCTGCGGTTGCCTCTGCCGGTTGTTTTGCTGTTGCTGTTGGCGGGCCCTCTCAAGCTGCCGGGCGTCCTGCTGCGTTCGCTGACGGTACATCTCCTGCTGGCGCATGTTCTGTTGTTGCTGCTGACGGTTCATCTCCTGCTGGCGCATGTTCTGCTGTTGCTGCTGCCGGTACATCTCCTGCTGGCGCACGTTCTGCTGTTGCTGCTGCCGGTACATCTCCTGCTGGCGCACGTTTTGCTGTTGCTGTTGCCGGTACATCTCCTGCTGGCGGATGTTCTGTTGTTGCGGCTGGCGGTCACGGAACTCCTGGCGTTGACGGCGTTGCTCGAAAATCTGCCGGCTCACCGGGTCCCGCGGCTGGTAGCGGTAACGACGCGCCTCGATCGCGCGCTGTTCGTCCAATAGCCGGGGAT
Organism: Pseudomonadota bacterium; assembly: GCA_021777635.1. The sequence continues at coordinate 210 of JAJYDI010000022.1, read as the reverse complement.
AGCGATCGCCCGTGTAATTCCGTTGATACGTGGGCAACGGTGCCGGTCGTGGCGCGTCGCGGCGGTTCCAGTGGTTCCAGCCGCTGCGCTCCCGTTCCCAATTGGGGCCCCAATGCTCACCCCAGCGCGGGGGATCGTCAGCACGCCAGCCACGGAAGTAAACAGGCGGTCGACGGTAGTAGCGCACGGGAATGCGCAGGATGAACAGGG